>NZ_JAKTID010000040.1:0-2489 GCF_027854795.1 Acinetobacter sp. AOR34_HL
TAGGGTCTGTTGACATTTACTGTTCATAATTAAACCTATAAAGGTAGCCATAAAAATATACAGGCTAAGGCAACAGCACTTTGATAATTTCTTTTGAGCTTGTCATATCGAGTAGCTATCCCTCTAAATTGTTTTAATCTACAAAACATATTTTCAACTAAATGCCTGATTTTATATAAATACCAGTCCATATGATCATTGTTCGATTGGCTATTTATTTTCTTTGGTATATTCGCTTTTGTTCCTGTTTTTCTGATCTGCTCACGCAGTGGTTCTGAATCATAGCCTTTATCTGCGCATACCACTTCTGTCTCTTTTAAATCTAATGTTGCTATTAAATCAGGTGCAACTTTGATGTCATGTGTAGTGCCATCGGTAATCATGAAATCAATAGGATTGCCATGTGAATCAACAATCAAATGTATTTTTGAGGAGTTTCCTCCTACACTTTTAGAAATGGATTGATTCGCTATACCGGCAGAATGTTGATGAGCACGTACGTGAGAGCCATCAATAAAAATCCACTCCATATCGGGGCATGATGCTAATAATTTGAATAATCTAAGCAACTTACCGCTGCTTGACCAACGATTAAAACGTTTGAAAATAGAGTTTGATTGACCGAAATAGGAAGGAATATCTCGCCACGGACAGCCTGTTCTAATTCTATAGAGAATAGCTTCAATAAAATTACGTAAATTTGAGTTGTGATGAATAGATAAATTACGCAAAATAGTTTTCAACTTTTGCCAGTGTTGATCTGTCAGCATGGTACGAGGCATAGCGAATAGTAAAATTGGGTTTGGCGATTTGATTTTACTACTTCGCTATTTTTTTAAGCTAAAAGTGTCAACACACCCTAATAATTGTTAAATAAAACTTAATAAATAACTGCATCGTGTGCGCTATTAGACATTGTTTTTATGATTTTAGATTTAGTCCTAATTAATCAAGTTAAGCTTGCAATAATTGTAGGTTTTGAAGTAAATTTGAACGTATATGCAAAAAATATAAAAATATATTTAAAATAAGTTTATGATATATATATTTATATAGTGAAAAAATAAACTTTATTGATGTGGTTGGTTTTTGATATTGTTAATCGTGCAGAAAAAACACAAAAAGGATTATTATATGAAATTTGGATTAAAAGCGATCTGTTTTGCTGGGGTGATAGCTGCTTCTGCTGTGTATGCATCAACAATTTTATCTCCAAATCAGATTAACAATACAGGTAATATCCCAAGCGGATACAGTGACTTAACTTTTGTATTGTCGAATGGAAATTGGGTAAAAAATGTTTATTTGCCGACGACTGCTAACCATCTTGATAAAGTGACGATTCAATCAAGTGCAGCTTATAAAAGTTATTTAGATACATCGAATACCAATTTGCCGATTGAAGTATTAGAAATCCAAAGTGGTGATAGTTTTCAATTTGTATACGATGCAAACTTAAAGAAGTGGTTAGTCCAGCTCAACACAGTTAGCCCAGTGAGTGGTTCACAATATGAGCAAGTTGCACTCTCAACAGCAAAAATTCAGCATGTGCTTATTGCTGATGGTAAGTGGGCAGGCACAGTTGCATTACCTTCGAACGTAAATAATGGCACTTTGGTTCAAATTACTTCAACTGCTGGCTATCCATCACAGTTAGCAAAAGATAATTTACTTTTCCCGAGCAGTTTTAACTTAAATAAAGGCACTGAATATTGGTTTAAGTACAATTCAGCATTACAAAAGTGGGTGCCTGAATATATTAAATCATTGAAATTAAATGTGAAGAATATTGGTAGTTCGCTTAGTAGTGTAACCGCACCATTAACTGAAGTAAGTTTTGGTGATGCAAATTGGGTTTCAAACTTCACGCTACCATCAACTGCAAATGATCGAGATCGTGTAGTCATTAAGTCCTCAGCGACTTGGTCAGCAAAAATCGCAAATACTCATGTAAATACTGCAGCTACCTTAACTTTGAAAAAAGAGGATCAGTATGAATTTATGTACGTAAGTGATCGTGCGCACTGGGTATTAATGTCATCTCCGATCAAAACAATCGATGCAAATACAACTATTCCTTCAATTTTACCTAGTATGAGTGAGCCAACTTTAAAGGTAAAAAATTGGACTGCTCCCAGTATCCTAGACATGAGACCGCCTCATTTTGAAGCTGTCTCAAATGCTTCTGGGCTCATCCCATCGAGATGCGAATGACGCCTGATTCGATTGTAAAACATCTCGATATAATCAAACACATCCGCACGGGCCATTTCTCGTGTTTTATAGATCCTCTTTTTAATTCTTTCCTTCTTTAAACTACTAAAAAAGGATTCAGCAACAGCATTGTCCCAACAGTTTCCACGACGACTCATACTCGGAACTAAATTATGCTTTTGACAGAATTTCTGCCAGTCTCCGCTACTGTATTGTGAGCCTTGGTCTGAGTGTATGATCACAGGTTCATTGGGTCTGCGTCGCCATACCGCCAT
>NZ_JAKTID010000041.1:0-37175 GCF_027854795.1 Acinetobacter sp. AOR34_HL
TAGGGTCTGTTGACATTTACTGTTCATAATTAAACCTATAAAGGTAGCCATAAAAATATACAGGCTAAGGCAACAGCACTTTGATAATTTCTTTTGAGCTTGTCATATCGAGTAGCTATCCCTCTAAATTGTTTTAATCTACAAAACATATTTTCAACTAAATGCCTGATTTTATATAAATACCAGTCCATATGATCATTGTTCGATTGGCTATTTATTTTCTTTGGTATATTCGCTTTTGTTCCTGTTTTTCTGATCTGCTCACGCAGTGGTTCTGAATCATAGCCTTTATCTGCGCATACCACTTCTGTCTCTTTTAAATCTAATGTTGCTATTAAATCAGGTGCAACTTTGATGTCATGTGTAGTGCCATCGGTAATCATGAAATCAATAGGATTGCCATGTGAATCAACAATCAAATGTATTTTTGAGGAGTTTCCTCCTACACTTTTAGAAATGGATTGATTCGCTATACCGGCAGAATGTTGATGAGCACGTACGTGAGAGCCATCAATAAAAATCCACTCCATATCGGGGCATGATGCTAATAATTTGAATAATCTAAGCAACTTACCGCTGCTTGACCAACGATTAAAACGTTTGAAAATAGAGTTTGATTGACCGAAATAGGAAGGAATATCTCGCCACGGACAGCCTGTTCTAATTCTATAGAGAATAGCTTCAATAAAATTACGTAAATTTGAGTTGTGATGAATAGATAAATTACGCAAAATAGTTTTCAACTTTTGCCAGTGTTGATCTGTCAGCATGGTACGAGGCATAGCGAATAGTAAAATTGGGTTTGGCGATTTGATTTTACTACTTCGCTATTTTTTAAGCTAAAAGTGTCAACACACCCTAAGCATATTTCGCAAGAATTGAACATTGCCGATCGATAGACGAGTTTGTATATTTTTGTTTAATGGTTTTAAATAGATAGATGATCATTCATTTAAATACTTGCTCAATAAAGGATGACTTATGCAGTATTACAAGCTATGGATATTAGCAGTATTTATTTTATTACAAGCATGTACCACACCAAATTGGAGATCGGTACAGCTTCAAGATTATTTACAACCCTATATCGGTCAACCAGCAAGCAACATTCAACAAAACTTGAATCTTAGAGAGTTAGGTTTTCAAACATTGAAAGCACCTAAAAAAACCGATGAATATTTAATATTTACGGTGCTACGTCCAATCAACATTCCTGTACCTATAACACAAAGCATAGGTGGAATAGGACCAACTATGACTGGTACTCGATTAGGATCAATAACAACAAGTCAGCAATCTTATGATGTTAATTTTTACTGTCATATTATTTTTGAATTAGATCAACAACAAATTTCTCGTTCAATACGTTATGAAGGTAAAGCGTGCTAGCAAAAATTTGCAATAAAAAAACGTAGCCCAAGCTACGTTTTTTATTGAGTTCGATACCAAATTAGTTGAGCGCCGAAACTACAGCCTCACCCATCGCATCTGTTCCAACTTTTGTCATCCCTTCAGACATAATATCTGCTGTACGCAGACCTTGATCTAGAACTTGACCTACAGCATCTTCAATTGCTTTCGCAGCAGCTTCTTCACGGAATGTATAACGCAACATCATGGCAACTGAGAGCACTGTTGCAAGTGGATTCGCAACATTTTGACCTGCGATATCAGGTGCTGAACCATGACATGGTTCGTACATCCCTTTACCATTTTCATCTAAAGATGCTGATGGCAACATCCCGATCGAACCAGTAAGCATAGCGGCTTCGTCAGACAAGATATCACCGAATAAATTACCAGTCACAATAACATCAAACTGTTTAGGAGCACGTACCAATTGCATTGCAGCATTATCAACATACATATGAGACAGTTGAATATTTGAATACTGCGCTTGCTGTAAATCAGTGACGGTTTGCTTCCACAATTCAGTGACTTCTAGCACATTAGCTTTATCTACTGAACAAACTTTACCACCACGTAATCCAGCTAATTCGAATGCAACTTTAGCAATACGCTTAATTTCACTTTCTGAATAAACATCGGTGTTATAACCTTGTTTCTCACCGTTTTCTAACTCACGGATACCACGAGGCTGACCAAAATAAATACCACCCGTTAATTCACGTACAATCAGAATATCTAAACCTGCAACGATTTCTGGTTTCAAGCTAGATGCATCTGCCAATTGTGGATACAAAATCGCTGGACGCAAGTTAGCAAATAAATTGAGTTCACTACGGATTTTTAACAAACCACGTTCAGGACGAATCGAACGCTCAATGCTATCCCACTTAGGACCGCCTACAGCACCCAACAAAATAGCATCTGCTTTTTTAGCCTGTTCACTTGTTACAGCTGGATATGGTTCACCATGTGCATCAATTGCAGAACCACCGAGCAATCCATGTTCCCATGTTAAACCTAAGTTAAATTTATCATTGACCTTAGTTAATACTTTTTCAGCTGCACCAACGATTTCAGGACCAATTCCATCACCCGCTAGAATTAAAATATGCTTAGACATCTATTTTTCCAGTTTCATGTAAGCAGTTACGACACTGCACGTCGATTAAATTTTCTTTTCTACAAACTCACCCAATCCCGTACTGACATCAAATGGACGACAGAAACGGCGGATTGTTCGTTGCTCTTGTAGTAAATCCACACATAAAGGTTCAGGCACAGAAACTTTTAACAAGCTACCTGACTGATGTACTCTATCTCGGTACATTTTGAAGGTATAGCGCTGGTTAGACTTAAACGCATGAATCACATGAAAGGTTTCGGCACGGTCTGGTGAAATAGGATAATAACGAATCACTACTTCATATTGTTTAGCAGGCACGCTGAGATAAACTTGTTGCTTCCGACTAAACACTGGACCATGTAACCGAACGATTCCTTTTTCCATTGCTTGTGAGCTAATACGACGTGATTTGGGATCCATCACGACAATATCACCTAGTCGTTCAAACTCACAGTTATCAACACCTGAACAATATAAAGTTGCATTTTCCGCTTTGTCTTCTAGTGCATTTTGCGCAATACGAACTTGATCAACTACATTTGGTGCATTCTGACACGCAGTTAAAGTCGTACCGACAAATAAACACAGCAAACTACTGCGAGCGAATTTTCTTTTCATTATTCAAGCCCAGTCCTCATTTCATGCAAACATGCAAGCAAATTGTATTCGCTTGCATGTTAACAAGAGTTCAATCACCGCGCTATGGTTATGTTCAAAATGTCTCCAAGACATCGCTTCATATTTACATTTAAATAATATAAATAGCTAAGCTTGGATCTCTTGAAACACCCATGGGCGTTGTTGTTTTGCCTTTTCTTCGTAACGACGAATATCATCGGCAGCTTGTAATGTTAAGCCAATATCATCCAAACCATTTAATAAGCAGTGCTTACGGAATGGATCAATTTCAAACTTAAACGCCTCTCCATTCGGAGTACGTACTTCTTGTGCAGCTAAATCAATTGTAAGTTGATAAGCTTCTGTTTCAGCGCACTCTTTAAATAACTGATCAACAATCTCTTCAGACAAGATCACCGGCAACATGCCATTTTTGAAACAATTATTGAAGAAAATATCTGCAAAACTTGGTGCAATTACAGTACGGAAACCATATTCATTTAATGCCCAAGGCGCGTGTTCACGGCTAGAACCACAACCGAAATTAGTACGAGCCAATAGAATTGTTGAACCTTGATAGCGCGGTTTATTTAAAACAAAATCTGGATTCTTAGGACGTTTACTAATGTCCTGCCCCAAATAACCTTCGTCCAAATAACGCAACTCATCAAATAAGTTATCGCCAAAACCTGTGCGCTTAATTGACTTCAAAAACTGTTTTGGAATAATCAAATCCGTATCGACATTGGCACGATCTAAAGGTGCAACAATACCTTGTTCTACAGTGTATTTTTCCATGATTTAGCTCCTTTAGAATGAACGAACATCAACAAAATGACCTGCAATTGCTGCCGCTGCTGCCATTGCTGGACTAACCAAATGAGTACGTCCACCATTACCTTGACGACCTTCAAAATTACGATTTGAAGTCGATGCACAATGCTCACCTGGTTGCAATTTATCAGCATTCATCGCTAAACACATTGAGCAACCTGGTTCACGCCATTCAAAACCTGCTTCCAAGAAAATCTGATCTAAACCTTCTTGTTCTGCTTGTTGTTTGACTAAGCCAGATCCTGGAACAATCATCGCCTGTTTAATGCTAGCAGCAACTTTACGACCTTTGACAACTTCAGCAGCCGCACGAATATCTTCGATACGTGAGTTTGTACAAGAACCAATAAACACTCGATCTAATTGGATATCTGCCAATGCTTGACCTGCATTTAAGCCCATATATTGATATGCACGTGTCCAATCATTACGTTGCACGTCATCTTTAGCTTGCTCTAAAGTCGGTACTGCTTGTGATACAGGAATCACCATTTCTGGTGAAGTTCCCCAAGACACTTGTGGTTCAATTTCTGCACCGTTTAACTCAACAACAGCATCGAACACAGCATCTGTATCAGAATGCAAAGTATTCCAGT
Source organism: Acinetobacter sp. AOR34_HL (assembly GCF_027854795.1). Taxonomy (NCBI): domain Bacteria; kingdom Pseudomonadati; phylum Pseudomonadota; class Gammaproteobacteria; order Moraxellales; family Moraxellaceae; genus Acinetobacter; species Acinetobacter sp. AOR34_HL. The sequence continues at coordinate 4,582 of NZ_JAKTID010000041.1, forward strand.
AGGCAACTGCTTGATCCCATTGCTCTGCTTGAGGTGCGTAGTTACGACCTTTTACATATTCAATGGTTTTATCATCTACAGCAACCATACCCACGCGTGCGCCAGCCTCGATCGCCATATTACAAACAGTCATACGACCTTCAATCGACATATCACGGAATACTTGACCGCCAAATTCGATTGCGTAACCTGTGCCACCCGCTGTACCGATTTTACCAATAATCGCTAAAACCACGTCTTTTGGAGTGACACCTTTACCTAATACACCATCGACACGAACAAGCATATTCTTCGATTTTTTCTGTACCAAGCATTGAGTCGCTAAAACATGCTCAACTTCAGATGTTCCGATACCATGTGCTAAACAACCGAATGCACCATGCGTAGCCGTGTGAGAATCACCACACACAACAGTCATACCAGGTAATGTTAAACCTTGTTCTGGACCAACAACATGTGCGATACCTTGACGGATATCATTAATACCAAATTCAACGATATTAAAGGTCTTACAGTTATCATCTAAGGTTTGAACTTGGATACGAGAAGTATCATCTTCAATCCCTGCAATGCCTTGTTCACGCTCTTTTTTAGAGGTCGGTACATTGTGGTCAGGTGTTGCGACATTAGCACTTAAACGCCATGGTTGACGTCCTGCAAGCTGTAAACCTTCAAATGCTTGTGGACTAGTCACTTCATGTAATAAATGACGATCAATGTAAATTAAACACGATCCATCATCACGCTCAGTGACTAAATGATCATCCCATAATTTGTCATATAATGTTTTGCCTGCCATGTCTTCGCTCTCCGTAGTGCTTGCCATAGGACTGGGTATTTGTAATCTTAGCTTGATTATAACAACCGTTTCACATAAATCTAATTTATCATTTTTATAAATTAACAAACTTTTAGGAATAAAAAACTCTTTCAAATGATTCAGGATTTCAAATGATATATAAGCTTGAATTATATAAAAAACTAGAAACTAGCACTCAGATGAAGACTTATCGTTGATTCATTTATAAATCCAATCATCATCAATTGAAATTTCTTTTTTACAATACAAGTGATAATGATTATTATTTAAATAATTAAGATTTAAAATGGTGACTCAGATGGCAAATATTCAAAAATTCGTGATAAATAACCAACGAACTTTAAAAAAAACCTTGAGTTACTACATCATGCACATCACTGTTGCTATGATGGTGGCATATCTAGTGACAGGCAATTTGATCATGGCAGCAACGCTCAGTTTGCTTGAGCCAACAGTGCAAGCCTTTGCATTTTTCTTCCATGAAAAAGTATGGAGTCGTTTCTAGAACCTATCCGTTGCAGATACAACGAATTTAAACGCCTTATGGAAAGCCAATATGAATCTTGCTGCTTTTGAAGCATTTGTGAAAGTGATGGAAACAGGTTCTATTTCAATCGCTGCAGAATTATTATTTATCACTCAACCTGCAGTCACTAAACGTATTCATAGTTTAGAAGATTATTTTGGCGTAAAATTATTTGAGTCAGCAGGTCGTGGTATTCAACCAACACATGCTGCACATTCATTACTTCCAAAAGTAAAAACATGGTTAAATGAATTAGGTGAGATTCACCACACACTTAGCCATGAACAGACTCAGGTGCAAGGTCGCCTTAAAATTGGCACTAGCCATCATATTGGTCTACATCATCTCGCTGAACCACTTAAGAAATTTGTTCAACTTTTTCCTCAAGTCACTTTGGATGTGCATTTTGTCGACTCTGAACAAGCACATGAACAAGTCCTTGCAGGAGAGTTAGAACTTGCCTTTTTAACGTTACCCCCAGCAGGTGATGATCGACTCAGCTACGTGACTATTTGGAATGACCCCTTAGTATTTGTGAGCGCACCTTTTCATCCTTTGGCAAAACAAACTCAACTTAATCTTGAAGATTTGATCGCCTATCCTAGTCTTTTGCCTGCGGCACAAACTTATACGAGTCAAATTACGTTAACAGAGTTTGAAAAAAATGGTCTAAAACCTAAAATAACCATGAGTAACAATCCTTTAGAATCTATCAGGATGCTTGTTTCAATAGGTTTGGGTTGGTCGGTTTTGCCTAAAACATTTCTAAACGAAGATTTAAAACAACTCGATTTAAATTTAAAAATGAATCGTCAACTCGGTATGGTTTGGCATCCTGCACGGATTCAATCTAGAGCTGCTGAAGAGCTGATTCAACTGATGAAAAACGATTAAATTTAATCCCCACCACAACTGCTACAACTACTTCCACAACTCGATGATGAGGACGACTGTTCTTGCAAGTATTTTGCATAATCTTTAGTCATTTTATCCAAATCAAAGTGTTGTCCATGCTCCCAATTCAAAGCTTGGTCAATTGCAAATAATCGTGGCATTTGCGTCGTGTTTCTAGGATTATATCCATGCAACATACAACTATATTTCCATGCTTCAAATAATTGCTTCGCTTGTTGCTCTGGTCGAGTCTCATCACCATAAGGATGATGATTCAACTCTCGGTCAATAGTCTGAATGCATAATTTTCTGTATTGATCAGCATATTCCAACATCTCATGCCATAAGGAATCGACTGCGTTTGAAGGCATTGCATATGCTTGCTGTTGAATTGCATGCAGGGCTAGATAATCTTTAAATCCTGCCTCTATCAGACGACGTTGCTTTAAACTAATATGCGGATAGCGTTGTTGTAACGATCGCATAAAAACAGGGTCAAGTTTTATCTCTTGAATCTTTTGTAGTTTTTGTCTTCTGCTTCGAATGATCAGTAAATGGTTAAAGACCAGCAGCATCCATATACTCGGCAAAATCACCCAAGCTGTAAACAGATGTTGTTGCCAACTAAACATCAGTAGAACAATCAAGATGGGCAATATAATCCATCGTATTTTTAAGTGTTGTTGTTGTCGATCTAGTTTCAGTAACGCTTCAAGCTTAGGGGAAGTATTTTCTTCCTGATTTATTTTTATTTTCATAGTTTTATCTTAAGAAGAAAAGATGACAGTTATATGACAAAAAACCTCCCAAATGGGAGGCTTTTAACTTGATTATGCAATCTGTAATAAACGGCGAATTTGCTGTGTGATTTGATTCACATCAAGGTTTTGATTTGAAATCGTCATCGTCAATAATTGATCTGAACGGAATGTACGATCAATTTCTAACATGATATGGGTTTGCTGTGCTTCAGCGACGAATGAAACTTCTACCTCATTAAAGCCACTAAACATATGTGAGGATACAAACTCTAACTCCTGATAGCAGCCAATTGTCGATCTAAAGTTTCGAGCTGTAAGCTGTCCTTTTTCGACATCAACAGTAGATAAAACAAAACCACACTGTTGCATCGCTTGTAAAAAGCTTTGCATTGCTGCTGTTGGTACTACTTTTAGATAATCACGATCAGTGGCATCTAAGCCCCAATCAACATCCATATGAGTCTGAATCCAAACTCGCGCACCATTTCTACGACACGCAACTTCTGTAATTGGTGTTTCAAAAGGCAATTGGATACTAAATGGGAAAGAATGAGCCTGATGTGCAGGTAATAAGAATCTCGAATTCACTAACCATTCTTGTAAAACCAAAGGTTGATTAAACTCATGATCACCAGATTCTACTTCTGCCATCGTCATCAATTGTAAATAAAGACCATTAATTTCTTTATCAGAAGATCCCCCTTTGAAACTAATTTCCCCATGCAGTGTCTCACCTGCTTGCAAGTTTGGATTCTGTAAACGTGTTTCTACAGTCACGCCTTGAAGACCCAAACCAGACATAATTTTATTAAACATTTTTCTCTAACCTTTCGAATTATTTCATATCATCTGTAGCAGCATACTTATTGTTACAGCGCATCATCTCCAGCGAGCTGAATCTTACCATCAGCAACTTCATTCATAAATTGCTGATAGTCATTTAGATTGCGTTCTGCATAAGCTTCTGCATACGATTGCAATACCTCTACGATCGCACCACCCTCACCGAGATATCCCATCAATACGTCAGCATTTCCAGCCTTAGCGTGAGCATGAGCTAAAGCCAAACCACAACTTTCAGCATATTCATAAAAATATTCATCATCCATATCACTCAGATCAACTGAAATTTTCATATCGCGTAATTGGCGTACATGGAAATGTTGATCAAGTGTTGAAGAGAAACCTAGGAAAATATCACTAGCGGCTTGCATGAGTTGCTGACCATGCACTACACGCTCACCCTCATGTATCACTTTGTCCAAAAATAACGGACTAAGAATAGAAGGATTGGCTTCTTTCATTTGTAAAATTAATGGTTCACGATCCGCATCCTGGAATAATGCGATGGCTGATCGTGTCCCCACACTTCCGACTCCGACTACCTTCAACGCTACATCAGTGCGTTGATAACGATCAAAGAGCACTTGGCGATCATATTTCAAAGATTCACGATATTGTTTGAAGAAGATATCTACATCTTTGCTAAATGGTTCATCTGAGTTTGGATGCCATAATAATGGTGCATCATCCACGAAATGGCGGAATCCTGTATCTTCATCTTTTTGCGTGAGCTTAGGCAAAACAGAATACGCATTTCTTTTTTGTGCAGAATCAAGATGCTTCGCAAGCTTCTTTCTTAGCTTTCGACATTCAGTATTTTCTAACAAGGTACTGGCATCAACTTTTTCGTACCACACTTGTAATGGTGAAAGTTCCGTATTTTCTAGTAGATGCTGACGGTAGCTGTTCAGCATTGTTTTAATTGCTTTTAATCCTACTTTATCTGCTAGATCAATATCACGTGCAGCAATCACAAAGCTAGTGGCTAAACGTTTTAAATCCCATTCAAATGGCGCAACCAAAGTCTCATCAAAATCATTAATACCAAACAATAGGTTACGTTCTGGACTAGCAAAGCCACCAAAATTACTCAAATGACAATCGCCACAAATCTGTTGGAATAGACCAGAGTTCGACTGCTCCCAAGCTTGATCAAATAGCATCAAGGAAGGCATACCACGATAAAAGGTAAATGGTGAAACGCTCATACGTTTTGCACGAATTGGTTTAAGCAATTCTAAACGTCCTTGATTGCTCCAATCATAAATCGTGAGTGCTGTTGTTCCCTTTGGGCGTTCAGATAATTGTGATAGTTGTTCGCGTGGAATTTTTTTCCGTTGAGCTTTACCTAATTTAAAGCCTTCGCTTTTATTGAGTAATTTTCCCTGATAACTATGACGTGTCAAATCAATCGTTTCATCATTCCAAAGTTGTTTTGGTAACTTAATTTGTGGTGTTTTTGGCATTATCCCCTCATCATTTTTTAAGTAAAATTTTATATTCTTATAATCTTGATACCAGCTTAATTCAATGTTTTTATTCAATATCGTCTTTATCAAAAATAAAAAAATAGACGTCATTACAACGTCTATTTTTAAACAACTAAATTCAGAAACTTAAATCGACCAGTCTTGAATGTCCCAATCCTGTTCTTTTGCCAATTTTTCTAAGCGGTCATCAGGATTTACCGCAATTGCATGAGTTGCATACTCAAGTAAGAACCGATCATTAATCGAATCAGAATACGCCCATGACTCAGCTACTGTTCGCCCAGCCAACCACTGATCCAAACGTGCAAGCTTGCCTTTTTGATAACAAGGAATTCCAGTCACTTTACCAGTATATTTCCCGTCTACAACCTCAGCATTTGTCGCAATAATTTCAGTAATACCAAATTCACGAAAAATCGGTGCAGTAATAAAATCACTTGTCGCAGTTATCCCGACAATCGCATGTCCTAAATCTTGATGTTTTTTGATTGCATCAAAACCTTTAGGGCGCATTTTAGGACGAATAACTTTCTGCATAAACAACTGATGTAACTCAGTTAAATAAGTATTGTCATGCTGAGTTAAAAATTGGAATACAAATTCATTGTAGGCAATCGGATCAAGTTGCCCAGCTTTATAATCTTCATAGAATTTGTCATTCATTTGACGATGATGAACTGGATCTACCAAACCTTCATTGACCAAAAATTCACCCCAAGAATGGTCAGAGTCAGTATTTAACAGGGTATGATCTAAATCAAACAAAGCCAATTGCATAGAATTTCTCGTTTAAACTGAAAATTAAGAAAAAAAATGTAAATCTATCTCCGCTAGTCGATAGAAATTCGTTAAGATCATAGCAATTTTAAACATTTTACTTTGACCTTTTTCGAGTTGGACGTGAAGAGTGACTGTCCCCGAGATCAAAGTCAACGATATAGACAAAATTTAGGTAGCCAAATGATCGACTCAGAAGGTTTCCGACCCAACGTCGGGATCATTTTGGCAAACGATGACGGACAAGTCTTATGGGCAAAGCGCATTGGTCACAATGCTTGGCAATTTCCACAAGGAGGTATCCAGTTTGGAGAAACCCCTGAACAGGCACTTTATCGTGAACTGAGAGAAGAAGTCGGCTTATTGCCCGAACACGTCCAGATTATAGCGCAAACTAAAGGTTGGCTGCGTTATCGTTTGCCACATCGGTACATTCGGTCAGATTCAGATCCCGTATGTATTGGACAAAAACAAAAGTGGTTTTTACTGAAGTTAACGGCATCGCCGCATCATATTCAGTTAAACCTATCCGACCCACCCGAATTTGATGAATGGCAATGGGTGAGTTATTGGTATCCATTAAGTCAAGTGGTGAATTTCAAACGTGATGTTTACCGTAAAGCCATGATGGAGTTGTGTTTGCAACTACCTCAACGCTAAACATCAATAAATCATCACTTTAAGCAATGATTTTTGACTAGAGAGCTGTTATAACTAGGTTCATAACGATTTATAAATTGGAGTAAACATCCATGTCAAACATGCAACTCGACACGCTTAGACGCATTGTGCAAGAAATCAATGCGTCCGTCAGTTTGCATGACTCCTTGGACATTATGGTCAACCATGTGGCTGAGGCGATGCATGTAGATGTTTGCTCGATTTACCTATTGGATGAACGTAATAAACGCTATGTGTTGATGGCTTCAAAAGGTCTTAAACCTGAAGCAGTTGGACATGTCTCATTAAATATTGGTGAGGGTCTGGTCGGCTTAGTTGGACAACGCGAAGAAATCGTTAACCTTGACAATGCTCCCAAGCATGACCGATTTGCTTATTTACCTGAAACAGGTGAAGAGCTATTTAACTCATTCCTTGGCGTACCAGTCATGTATCGCCGTAAGGTTATGGGCGTTTTAGTTGTTCAAAATAAAGAACCACAAGACTTTAGTGAAGCAGCTGAATCATTCCTCGTGACGCTTTGTGCTCAGCTTTCTGGCGTAATTGCACATGCACATGCCGTTGGTAATATTGATGTTTTCCGTAAGCCTACTAGTGGCTCAACATACAAAACGTTCCAAGGTGTTTCAGGTGCAGGCGGTGTCGCGCTAGGACGTGCAATTGTACTCTACCCTCCTGCTGATCTTACGGTAATTCCAGATCGAGAAGCAGAAGATATTAGTGAGGAGCTTGAACTTCTTGATCAAGCGATTGCCTCTGTACGTAAGGAAATTCAATCCTTAGATGAAAAAATGCAAGACTCACTCATGTCTGAAGAACGTGCTTTATTTAGTGTGTTCTTGAGAATGTTGGATGAAAATGCATTACCAAGTGAAATTAAAGACCACATTCGAGCAGGAAGTTGGGCACAAGGTGCTGTCCGTAAAGTTATTGATAAACATATTGCGTTGTTTGCGCAAATGGAAGATGACTATCTGCGTGAACGTGTTTCAGATTTAAAAGACTTAGGTCGTCGAATTTTGGCATGTTTGCAAGAAGCCGATTCGAGTCATCGAGAGCTGAGCCCTGATAGCATCCTGATTGGTGAAGAAATAAGTACGGCTGCTCTGGTTGAATTACCTGTTGATAATATTGCGGCAATCGTTACTTCTGAAGGTGCTGCCAATTCACATATGGTGATCGTGGCTCGTGCGCTAGGCATTCCAACAGTTGTTGGTGTCACTGAGTTACCAATCACCACACTTGATGACATTGAAATGATCGTCGATGCTTATCAAGGTCGAGTCTTCGTTAATCCGCCACGTCGATTGCGCCAACGATATAAAGAAGTCCAAAAAGAAGAAGAACAAATTGCGAAAGACTTAAAGCAATATGAAACCAAGGATGCAATTACCCCTGATGGTGTATCAATTCCTCTATTCGTCAACACAGGTTTGATGATTGATGTTGTCCGTGGTGTGCAACGTGGTGCAAAAGGTGTCGGACTATACCGTAGTGAAATTCCTTTTATGCTTCGTGAGCGCTTTCCAGGTGAAGAAGAACAACGCGCTATCTATCGTCAACAGCTAAGCCACTTTGCAAATAAGCCAGTGATTATGCGTACCCTCGATATTGGTGCCGATAAAGACTTACCTTATTTCAGTATCGAGGAAGAAAACTCGGCTTTAGGTTGGCGTGGTTTGCGTTTTACCTTAGACCATCCAGAAATTTTCTCTGCACAGATTCGCGCGATGTTAAAAGCGAGTATTGGTCTAAATAACTTACATATTTTATTGCCGATGGTGACAAGCGTCAGTGAAGTTGAGGAAGTTCTTTATTTATTGGAACGTGATTGGATTGCGGTTCAAGAAGAAGAACAAGTTAAAATCACTCGACCAAAAATCGGAATTATGGTCGAAGTACCTAGTGTCCTCTTTCAAATCAGTGAGTTTGCCGAGCTAGTTGATTTCTTCTCTGTCGGTTCTAACGATTTGACCCAGTACTTACTTGCAGTCGATCGAAACAACCCTCATGTTGCAAACGTTTATTCGCATTTTCATCCATCAGTTTTGCGTGCATTAAGTCGTTTAGTTGAAGACTGCCACATCCATCAAAAACCCGTCAGTGTGTGCGGCGAAATGGCAGGTGATCCTTTATCTGCGATTTTATTGATGGCGATGGGCTTTAATACGCTTTCAATGAGTTCAAGCAACATCCTGCGGGTGAGAAAGGCAATTTGCCATGTCCCAATGGCAGATGCAAAACAGCTGCTGGACAATGTCCTACAAATGAATAACCCATTAGTCATTAAAAGCTGGCTTGAGCACTACTTTAAAACCCACGGCTTGGCCGATATGGTAAAATCCAATCGTTTGGTCAGTGCCTAGAAAATAACTAGGGCATCCTTTCAAGCATGCCTTTACATAACTGCAACAGGTGAAAAACCTCCTGTTTTTATATATGAGCATACAAGCTGAATTTGGGAGTTGATTATACAATTACCCTTAACGAACTATTCAATTCCCTTTAATTGGTTATTTTAATGGGACTTTTTCAAATTTTAACAATTTATTGCTCAACAATTCTCATTGCCACATTTAAGATTTAAACAGCTTCAATCGGATAAAGCATTTATGACATCAACTTTAATCCATTGGAAAAAAAACTTTCATCAATCTAGAGTAAAAATACAACGGATGTAAACCACATCATTACAAATCAATTTAGGCATCTTCATTTTTGATACCCATTTTGTAGCCGATACGGTTAAACATTCATATCTTTGAACGGTCAAACAGTTCAGATGACCCAGCTCACAGGTCATCTTGATGGAGATAGAACATGAGCCAAGACGATAAAAAATGTCCTTATAGCCACTTAACCACTGATTTTGGTGCACCCGTGGTGGATAATCAAAATAGTATGACAGCAGGTGCTCGGGGTCCTTTATTAGCCCAAGATTTATGGCTAAATGAAAAACTTGCCAACTTTGTCCGTGAAGTGATTCCTGAACGTCGTATGCACGCTAAAGGTTCTGGTGCATTCGGTACATTTACAGTTACCCATGATATTACTCAATATACTCGCGCTAAAATCTTTAGCGAAATCGGCAAAAAAACAGAAATGTTTGCTCGTTTTACCACGGTTGCAGGTGAACGTGGCGCAGCGGATGCTGAACGAGATATTCGTGGTTTTGCCTTAAAATTTTATACTGAAGAAGGTAACTGGGATATGGTAGGTAATAATACCCCTGTATTCTTCTTACGTGATCCACGCAAATTCCCAGATCTCAACAAAGCAGTAAAACGCGACCCAAAAACCAATCTACGTAGTGCTACCAATAATTGGGATTTCTGGACTTTATTGCCAGAAGCCCTGCATCAAGTCACGATTGTAATGTCAGATCGCGGTATCCCTGCTAGCTACCGACATATGCATGGTTTTAGTAGTCATACCTATAGCTTCATTAATGCAGCCAATGAACGTTTCTGGGTGAAATTCCACTTTAGAACGCAACAAGGAATTAAAAACCTAACTGATGCAGAAGCTGGTGAATTGGTGGGTCAAGACCGTGAAAGCCATCAACGTGATTTATTCGATGCCATCGAACGTCAAGACTATCCAAAATGGACGCTTTTCGTACAAATCATGCCAGAACAAGATGCTGAGAAAGTTCCATATCATCCATTCGATTTAACTAAAGTTTGGCCTCATGGCGACTATCCACTGATTGAAGTTGGTGAGTTTGAACTCAATCGCAACTCTGAAAACTTCTTCCTAGATGTTGAACAATCTGCTTTTGCACCAAGTAACTTAGTACCAGGTATTAGCGTTTCACCTGACCGTATGTTGCAAGCACGCCTATTTAACTATGCGGATGCGCAACGTTACCGTTTAGGCGTGAACTATCAACAAATTCCAGTGAATGCTGCTCGCTGCCCTGTTCACAGTAATCACCGTGATGGTCAAGGTCGCATTGATGCCAACTATGGTGGTTTACCACATTATGAACCTAACAGCTTCGGTCAATGGCAAGAACAGCCGCAATACAAAGAACCACCATTGAAAATCAATGGCGATGCAGACTTCTGGGATTATCGTGAAGATGATAATGACTACTTCAGTCAACCTCGTGCCTTGTTCGAGTTAATGACACCTGAACAGCAAGATGCCTTATTTGGCAATACAGCACGCGCGATGGGTGATGCGTTGGACTTTATCAAGTATCGTCATATCCGAAACTGCTATGCTTGCCACCCTGCTTATGGCGAAGGTGTTGCAAAAGCACTTGGTATGACTGTTGCTGATGCGCAAGCTGCCCGTGAAACTGACCCTGCTCGTCATTTACCAAGCTTTATTTAATTCCTGAGAACCTTCTAAAAAGCCATCTTCGGATGGCTTTTTAGATTAAATTAGGCGACAATTTAGTCAAGCCATGACATGAATAAGCGTTTAATCCTGTGATGATGAATGTTGGGCTTGTCAGCCTTTCCGTCATTGCCTTATGCTTTATCAGGACACTACAGCAAGCTAGGCCCGAATAAAGTGCCCTTCACGAATACAATAAAATGGATTGACTAATTTAGATGAAGATTTCATTGCTTGTTGTAACTCATGTTCAGGAGCATTGCGATCTTCATCAGTAAGTTGGAAAGTTCGAAAATGAATGGCCAATGAACGATGCGCATGCAAATCTAAATGCGCGTGAAAAGCATCTTGTGGATTCATATGCACATATCGCATTAACTTTCGTGGCTCATAAGCCCCTATTGGTAATAGCGCTACACGGGCATCGCCATAACGCTCATGAATCTTTTTAAAATGTGGGGAATATCCCGTATCACCAGCAAAGAAACAATGTCCTGTTTTTGCCAATAATGAAAAGCCACCCCATAAGGCCCGATTTTGATCACGCACGCCACGACCAGAGGCATGCTGTGCAGGTGTATAAGCAATTTTTAATTCATCATGAAACGGAATCTCTTGCCACCAATCCATCTCAATAACATGAAAGTGTTTAGGCAAATAATATCCATTACCAAGCCCAGTATAGATCGGCATCGTAAATTTTTGATGCAACCATTCTAAACTGGCTAAATCCATATGGTCATAATGGTTATGACTTAACAACACACCATGAATCCAAGGCAAGTGTTCCAAAGCAATACCTGCAGGGCAAACACGTTGCGGACCACGCCCCTGCTGAGGACTCACATACTCACACCAAACAGGATCCGTCAGGAAATTGTAACGACCGATTTGGATCAATACCGTTGCATGCCCTACGAACCAAATTTTCCAGTCATTTAAATCAGCATGTGGTCGATTCTGAGGCAACTCAAGCATCTGATTTCGTAGATTTTGCTCGTGATATCGATCAACGTTCCACGTATATGACTTCCGTGTTGCAAGCCATTTAAACAAACGTGTTCGATCAAATGGTGGATCACGTTTTTCAATATTATAAAAACGATCAAAACCACAATGGTCAGAAGCCTCATGAGGAAATGGTGGTTTCCCAAAAGTATGGCTCAAGCAAGATTGGGTCGGCAATTGGTAAGTTAATGTCGGCTTATCTTTCATGTACTTCTTCTATAGTGGAATTTAATCATCTCAAGCAGCGATGGTGATCTATTCATCAGATAAATAGTTTTCTACTTTAACGTTTTCCATCTCACGTGAATGTATCAATTTTGAGAAGTTTGAATGCATTTCAATTCATGCATTTTAGTCCTCGTAGAACCCATTTAGTTATGCTGATTTTCACCTAATGAGTCAACATAAATTTATATAAAGGTTCAATTTTTTATCATGATCAAATTAAGTCACAATTTTAGGTTTTTAATACATTTTTTCTATCTCAAAACTGAGCACATCGGTCATAAAAACAGCTATGATATAGTCTTACGCCAGTTTCACCCATTATCAATCTTTCTAAAACTAGAATAAGGCACACTTGGATTCGTCTTATGGAATTACGACATTTACGTTACTTCATCACCGTTGCCGAAGAGCTAAGTTTTAGTAAAGCAGCAATTAAGCTTCATACAGCACAGCCCTCTTTAAGTCAACAAATCAAAGACTTAGAGGATGATATTGGTGTTCAATTATTTCATAGAACCAAACGAAAAGTAGAATTGACAGATGAAGGTTACGTTTTTCTAGAGCAGGCACGTTTAACGATCACTCAAGCAGATAAAGCAGTGACAATGGCGCGACAAGTTGCTGCTGCAAAAGTTCAATGTCTTAGAATTGGATTCGTTCCTTCAGCAGAAATCCGTATTTTTCCTTATATTTTGCCACGTTTACGCGTGAAAATTCCAAAACTACAAATTTGTTCACTCAATCTAAAAGAAACTGACCAAATCACTGAATTAAAAAAAGGTGATTTAGACATTATTTTTATTAATCAAGATTTTCAAAATGATACTTTTGCCAGTCAGTTAGTTTTGAAAGAGCCTCTTGTATTTATGCTCCCGAAACAACATCCTTTTGCTAAATTTGAAGAAATTAAACTTGAGCAATTAAAAGAGTTAGAGTTAACCATCCTCTCTAATAAGCTGTCACAGCCTTTATCGAAAACGATTTTGCAATATATTGAATTTAATAAAATTCAGTTCAAAACCATCCATGAAACCAATCATATAGTAGATTGCATTCAAGCGGTAAACTCAGGTGTGAGCTGTGCAATTCTGCCATCCTATATGGAAGCCCTAGCGACTGATCAAGTCATTGTAAAACCCTTAGCCAAGCCATTGCCCAGTTTGGATGTATTTATGGCGTTTAATAAAAATCCCCCCAATCAAGCGACCGAACAATTTTTGGAAGAGATTCGACAAGTTTTTGCACTTGATCAATTTGCACTTTATGCAAGCTGAAAAAATAAAAAAAGCCGAGTTGTCGGCTTTTTTGATGTTTGGGCTTAAGCATTACTAAAGAATTCAGCAAACTTCTGATAACTTGGGCGCTGACTAACACTCTGTAAATATCGCTCAATCGTAGGATGCGACTGTACTTCACCCATTTTCAACTGCCAAAATAACATTGCTGCAACTAACACATCAGCAGCAGTGAATTGTTCTCCACATAAAAAAGGAGCTGCTTCATTCAATCCAACCACAAAAGCATGATAAGCATCTTGGTAGTCACCATAACCAATCGAAGATTTCTGCTCAGATGTAACCTCATTTATACCCAACATTCGATCTGTCGCTGCCGCTTCCCATGGTCCTGAGATAAAGAACAACCAACGATAATATAAACCTCGTTTTGGATCGTTGAGTGCAGGTGCTAGTCCTTTATCGATAAATTTATCAGCTAAATAAGCACATATTGCACCCAATTCATAAATAACAATGTCACCATCAACCAGAACAGGTACTTTACCAAAAGGATTCATCTGCAAATATTCTGGTGTTTTCATTTCAGTTTTAAATGCAACCTCAATACGCTCACATTCAATTCCGAGTTCTAGTAGTAGCCAATCCACGACCACACCGCGTGAAAAACTATTGGTATAAAGTTTAAGTGCCATTTTTGTATTTCCTTGTTTATTGGTTTTATTTAAATTTAATCGCTTTGATTGTCAGTTTTTGTCAGTAGTCGATTCACACACTTCTTGAACCCACCATTGTTGAAATAATTGCTGTTTGAATTGTGGATAATGAACTTGGGTCAAACTTAACTCACGTATTCTATCGATACGAAAGTGTCTAAATCCTTCGCGTAACTCACACCATGCTGCTAACACAATACGATCATTAAAATATCCTAAAGCAAAAGGCCAAAGCATTCTTGTACTTATTCGTTGTTGCTCATCTGCATAATCCACGAGGATTTTTACTTGTTGGCGAATCGCTAAACGCACTTGCTCAACGAGCATTTCATCGACAGGCAACCATGAATTAATCGACCTTAAGGTCGTCTGCTCTAGCAAATGCTGACAGTGCTGAGGTAAAACTGCATTCAGTTTAGCTAACACGGAGGTTGATGCCGCTTTCAGTGCTTGATCAGGAATGTCTTTTAACCAATTCAACGCAAGAAAAATTGCTTCAATTTCAGTTTCATTTAAAGTTATTGGCGGCAAAAGAAAATCTTCTTTTAGCTGAAATCCCAGTCCTGCCGAAGCATCAATACTGACGCCTTGCTCACGTAGTGTTTCAATATCTCGATATAAAGTGCGTTGGCTAACCTCAAGACGTTCGGCTAGCGCCTGTGCAGTAACAGGATAACGGTATTCTCTAAGCAGTTGTAATAAATGAAGTAAACGAATGGAACGACTCATACTTTCCCTATTTTTATTATTGAAGATAGGGATTGATCAATCCCTATCTATGTCGTCTCAAATGATTTTTGTTGTTTAACTTTCAGTTAAAGCAAACTCAGCTAAGTGATTGCGCAAATACTGATGCAACTCCGCCACATCATTTGCAATCGTCAAAGGTTGATACTGCACTAATGTTTCAACAGTATGCACTCCATAACTCACCCCAATTCGAGGCATACCAATATTTTGAGCCATCTCAAGATCATAACTGGTATCACCTACCATAATTGCAGATTCAGCATCCACATCCATTTCCGTTAGTATTTCTTGCAACATCAGCGGATCTGGTTTTGACTTAGTTTCACTAGCTGCGCGGGTAATATCAAAAATGTGATGGCTATTGGTTTGGCTCAAAACTCGATCTAAACCTTTACGACTTTTACCTGTCGCCACAGCAAGTTTTAAACCTTGTTGTTTTAACTCTTCTAAAAGTTCAGCAACACCCGCAAACCAAGCATCACCTTTAGAGTTGGCAACATAATGATCTGCATAGCATTGCAAAATATCTTGCTGTAAATGCGGTACCTGTGGAAATAAAATTTGCATGACTTCAGGTAAGCCTAAACCAATAATACTTTTTGCAGCATCATCGGTAAGCGGTTGTTCAAACTGCTGTGCTGCGTATTGCAGACTTGCCACGATTTGCCCAACCGAGTCAAACAACGTCCCATCCCAATCAAAAATGACTAATTCAACATTCTGACTCATTTTTGCTTTCTCAACTCATTAATCACCTGTTGCATATCTTCAGGCATTGGTGCTTCGATGGTTGGGTAGTTCGGAATATCTAAGCGCATTGCATGCAAGCATAAACGGCGTGCTTCAGGACCTGTATAAGCTGTATTGTGACCATACTTATCATCCCCAATCAAAGGATGCCCGATACTTAGACCATGTACACGAATTTGATGTGTACGACCTGACAATGGTGAAGCGTGGACTAATGTTGCGGCTTTAAATCGCTCAATCACCTTCCATTCCGTCTTGCTAGGTTTACCTTCTTTAGTGACACGGACACGTCGCTCACCATTCGCAAGTTCATAACGAAGCAAAGGCGCATCAATCAATTGCTGATCCAAACTCACTTGCCCTTTAACGATTGCTGTATAGGTCTTTTTAATCTTATGCTCACGCAATAAGTCCTGAAGTAACTTGAGGGTACTTCGCTTCTTACTAATCATCACTAGACCGGAGGTATCACGGTCAATACGATGAATTAATTCTAAATATTTTTTGCCTGTCGCAGCACGCATGGCTTCAATCAAGCCATATGCAACCCCGCTACCACCATGAACGGCAATACCAGATGGTTTATTCACCACTAATAAGCCTTCATCTTCGTAAACCACTCGACCGAGTAAACTTTGCGCTACACCATCACTCACAGGTGCATCGGTTTCATCTTTTTGTTCATAACGAATCGGCGCAACTCGAATTTGGTCACCAATACTCAGTCGTGTTTCTGCTTTTATTCTTTTTTTGTTGACACGAACCTGTCCTTCACGAATCAAACGATAGATTCGACTTTTAGGAACACCTTTTAATCGGGTAAATAAAAAATTATCGATTCGCTGCCCTTCTTGATGCTCATCCACGTCAAACCAAGTGACACTTTGCCATTGTTGTGTAGAATTCATACGTTCGATTCATCCAAGATTTGCTAAATACGATTAAAAAATGATCATTTAGCTAAGTTATTTCACAAGAAACCTAAACTTAGCCCATAGGCAGATGCCGCAAGGTTTGATATATTCAGCGCACGGATACCACCGTAAGTGAGCATCAAATCAGAAATTTTATTTAGATAAAATTTTAAATCGATGAGATCTTCACCAACAACTCGGATAGGTCCTAAAGAATTATGCCGACGCCGAAGGCTTATTATATCGGCAAAATGACAAACTGTTGCGTTTAATTGTGCATCAGCACATGCAGTTTGCTCAGAAAAAATATGTCGCCAGCAATTTGTTGGTTATTAAACGTAAACTGATCCACATCAGACAATTTGCTCCCTGATGTCGCATTCAGGCTAAAGCGTTGATGCATTGGAACTGCTAAGCAGTGATACGATGATCATTCCGTATCAAGACTTCCAGATGGATCGACTTCAATGCTTAATGACAGTGAAAGTCACCATCCAATGCACCGCTCACCCGCCAGTGAAGCGTACAGGAAACTTTGATTATGTCGGGGTCTTACCATATTTCTCAGATGCAAGACAGAGATGAAATATCAACAGACCAAAGATAGAAGCAGTATTGCCAACATCGAAACAACCGTATCAAAGCCCAAACTGGAAATTTACAGTCAGTGGTTTCAGAGCTTCGCAAATAAAAGTAGCCTCTGAGTCTTGATCGCGTCAATTTGATGTTTGCTCAAAAGTATTGAGCTTGTTGTTTGTGTGCATCACTATTAGGTGTCACACCCATGAAACGTATGTTGATTAATGCAACCCACGCCGAAGAAGTTCGCGTTGCACTTATCACTGGTAATCGCCTTTACGATTTCGATTTAGAAAACCGTACTCGTGAACAAAAAAAATCAAACATCTACAAAGGTCACGTCACTCGCGTTGAACCATCTTTAGAAGCGGTTTTCGTCGAGTATGGCGCTCAGCGTCAAGGTTTCCTTTCAATGCGAGAAATTGCAAACTCGTATTTCAAAGCAGATCCTCGTCAAACTTCTAACATTCGTGAACTAATCACTGAAGGTACTGAACTACTCGTTCAAGTTGAGAAAGAAGAGCGTGGCAACAAAGGTGCTGCCCTCTCTACCTTTATTTCTCTTGCAGGTCGTTATTTAGTTCTTATGCCAAACAACCCGAAAGGTGGTGGTATCAGCCGTCAAATTTCAGGTTCTGTGCGTGAAGAGCTAAAAGAAATTTTATCTTCTCTAAATGTACCTCGTGGCATGAGCGTGATTGTTCGTACCGCAGGTATCGGTCGCACCCAAGAAGAACTTCAACTGGATTTACAACATTTGTTGGATCTTTGGGCTCAAATTCAAAGCTCTGCAAGTTCAGGCCCATCACCAATGCTTGTTCACCAAGAAGCGGGGGTAGTGACGCGTGCTATTCGTGATTACTTACGTGATGACGTTGCAGAAATCTTGATTGATAGCGAGCAGGCATATAACGAAGCGTATAACTTTGTTAAAGCAGTAATGCCACGTCAGCTTGATAAGTTAAAAACTTATACCTTGAATGAGCCTTTATTTGCTCACTTCGGGATTGAAAGTCAAATCCAAACTGCTTATGAACGCGAAGTAAAACTTCCTTCAGGTGGTTCAATTGTGATTGATCAAACTGAAGCTTTAGTTTCAATTGATATTAACTCAGCGAAATCAACGCGTGGTCACGATGTTGAAGAAACTGCATTAAATACCAATTTAGAAGCAGCTGAAGAAATTGCGCGTCAACTTCGCTTACGTGATATTGGCGGTTTAGTTGTGATCGATTTCATCGACATGACCAAAGATCGCAACCAACGTATGGTTGAAGCGAAATTACGTGAAGCGACACAAAGCGATCGTGCACGTATCCAGTTCGGTCAACTTTCACGTTTTGGTCTGATGGAAATGAGCCGTCAGCGCTTACGTCCTTCTTTAGAAGAAGCGACAGGTTATGTGTGCCCACGCTGTCATGGCACAGGAATGGTTCGTGACTTACGTTCACTGTCACTTTCGATTATGCGTAAAGTTGAAGAAATTGCTTTACGTGAACGCCAAGGTGAAGTTCAAGTTGAAGTACCTGTTGAAATCGCTGCGTTCTTATTGAATGAAAAGCGTCACAGCCTGGTTTATCTTGAACAAACTTCAAATGTACGTGTCACTGTGTTGCCTCACCCGCACTTGGAAACACCACATTATCAAATCCAGTTCAATCCAGATGGCTTTGCTCCATCTAGCTATGAACGTACTGAAGCAACTCGTTCAAGTGAAAAAGAACTTGGTTATGAGTCTTCTGATTGGCATTTAGAAGAAGCAGATCACAGCCATCCAGCTGCTCCTACACAAAATGCAACAGCACCACAAAAGAAAGCCCATCAAGCTCAAGCTGCGCAAGCAAAACCAGCTCAAGCCACTGTACAGAAATCAGCAAGTCCTTGTGCTTGGTTAGAGAACTTATTTGTTCAAAAACAAGCTCAAACTACTGATCAATCTCGTTCTGCACAAAATGCTGCTGCTGCGATTGAGCAAATGATCAATAACGGCGCAGTAAGTCGTGGTCAGTTTGGACAAGTGAATATCCCTGCTCCTGCAGCTGTAGAAACACCTGCCCCTGCAAGCAATAACGCTTATATTTCACAAGCACCAGCAAAACAAGAAGCACGTGAAACATTTGAAAAAGACGAAAAATCTCATCGTCCTAATCAAAACCAGAAGAAGCGCAAACATAAAGAACAACGTGAGCAACACTCACATGCACATGAACCACAAAATCAAGTGCATGAAGAAGTGACTCAAGTTTCACGTCATGAACAACGTCAAGAACAACGTGATCAAAAACGCCAGCAAAAGCGTCATCAACCTCAAGAAGCTCAGCAGCAACATCAAGAGACTGCAGTGAATGAGTCTGCGCCTTTGCCACGTCGTGATCGCAATAACCAACAACGTCCGAACCGACCAAACCGTCATCGTGACCAAAGTGTTTTAAATGAAACTCCAGTAGTCACAGCTGAAGCGGCAGTTAATCCACAACAAGTAAAAGTGGACGTTGTTGATGCACCACGTGCGGAAGCGATGAACACGGCATTGATCGTAAATATTGATCAAGGTCAAAGTGAAATCGTTGCAATTAATGCAGAAAAAGCACCGTTAGATGTGCCTCACACTGAGTCTGTAAAAGCTGTAATTGCGATAGCAGAAACAGTTGAGCCAACAAAAGCGGCACAGCCAGAAGTTGAAGAAACTGCTGTTGTTGAGCCATCAACTCAAGTAGCGCCTGTAAAACGTGCAAGTAACGATCCTCGTTCACGTCGCCGTTCGCATCAAGGTGGCGGGCATACTAATCAAAAGCCAGCACCTAAAATTGCGCCCTCGCAGATACCAACCTTAGGGCAATATACTATTGGTGGTCTGATTCGCCATATCTATGGTGAAGATTGCACAATTTTGATTGAACAATTTGGTTTAGTCACAACGTTCAACCGTGCATTACAAAAGTTCGCTGAACAATACGCAAGTAGTATTGCAGTAGAAACTGTTGTGGTTGAAGAAAAGCGTCCTGTTACACGTGATGCTGTTCTTCCTTCACAGAAGCCAACTCAGGAAGCAGAACCTGCACCAGTGTTACCGTTAACACCACCTGAAGCTCCTGTGACTCGCGTTGCAAATGACCCTCGTGAACGCCGTCGCCTTGCCAAACTTGCTGCGGAACAAGCGAAAGAAGCACATATTGCAGCGAACGCTTCAGTAGCTCAACCAGCAACTACCGCAGAGACGCCAGTTGTAGCGAAAGAAGCTGAACCAGCAACTTCTACTTCAGAGCCAGTTGATGCAATTCCTGAGCAACAACCTCTCGAGCTCACAACGGCAACAGAAGTGCAGGATGCTCAAGAAACTGCTGCAGAAGTAATTGAAGAAGCACAAACCACTGTTCTTCAACAAGAAGCAACTGAAACAGAAACCGTTGAAGTCGCTGTAGCCGAAGAAAAAGTAGAGACTGTTGTTGAAGGTGATGAGACTGAAGCGGAAGATGAAGCTGCGAAACTAGAGAAAGATAAATCTAGTCGCCCTCGTCGCCCTCGTGGTCGTCCACCGAAAAAAGCAACTGCAGGCAATTAATAATTTGCTAAATTGCACACAATAAGCACAAGCCTAGTCATTTCGATGACTAGGCTTTTTTGTTATTTTGTCAGATTAGGTTGATTGCTCTAGGAACTTCCCATTAAAAAACAGCATTAACAACAATGATCTTAATGGTTGTGTTCCAACAGATAGCCATTTTTTGGATTGATCGAAAAATAAACAGGATTGATATGAGCCAAACTACACAGACCGATATTATTACCCTTAGTGATGTCGCAACTCGCCTTCCCAACTTCATCACAAAAGTACCTCATATCCTCAATGGTCTTAAACAGGCTTATTTGCGGACGCCTACTTCCCCAGCAGGCTTAGGAATTGCCTTTGAAAAAGCAGTTAAGCGTAATCCGCAAGGAATCGCCCTGTTATTTGAAGATCAACGTTATAGCTACAGTGCTTTGAACGAATGGGCAAACCAAATTGCGCATTACTACTTGTCGATTGGGGCAAAAAAAGGTGATGTAATTGCAGTGATGGTCGAAAACCGCCCTGAATTGATTGCCACTATTGTTGCTTTAGCTAAAATTGGCGTAACGATTGCACTTGTAAATACATCACAGGTCGGCAAAGTTCTAGCACACAGTATTAACTTAGTTAATCCTATCGCGGTGATTGCTGGCGAAGAAGTACGAGCTGCGATAGATGAAATTCGTCAAAATTTAACTGTTGCTCAAGATCGTTTCCATTGGTTTGCAGATCAAGAAACTCGTCAAAATGCCGGTGTAGCACCTAAAGGCTATGTCAATCTTGCTCAACAAATTGATCAATTCCCTAAATTCAATCCATCAACCACACACACTGTGACAGGTAAAGATGGATTATTCTATATCTATACATCTGGCACGACAGGCTTGCCTAAAGCAGTAATCTTCACGCATAGCCGTTGGACACTTGCTTATGGTACATACGGTCATATTCTAAATTTAGGTAAAGATGACGTAATGTATGTCACTTTACCGCTCTATCATGCAACAGGCGTCGTTGTGTGCTGGTGTGGTGTGATTGCTGGTAGCGCAACTTTAGCTGTACGTCGAAAATACTCGACGAGTGCATTCTGGAAAGATGTTCAGAAATTTAATGCGTCAGCGATCGGTTATGTCGGTGAATTATGTCGTTACCTCATGGATGCACCAGTTACAGAACTTGACCGTGCTCACCGTGTTACCAAAATGATTGGTAATGGTATGAGACCAAATATTTGGGGCAAATTCAAAGAGCGCTTTGGTGTTCAAGAAGTCCTTGAGCTTTATGCATCAAGTGAAGGTAACGTTGGCTTCAGCAATATTTTCAACTTTGACAATACAGTTGGTTTTTCTCCAACACCATATGCAATTGTTGAATATGACAAAGAGAAAAACGAACTAGTACGTGACAGCAAGGGTTATTGCAAGAAAGTCAAAACAGGGCAAGTCGGCTTACTCGTAGGTAAGATTACTAGCCGTTCACCTTTCGATGGTTATACTGATCCTGAGAAAAACAAATCAGTTATCTTGAAAGATGTTTTTACTAAAGGTGATTCGTATTTCAACACAGGTGATTTAGTACGTGATATTGGCTTCCGTCATGCACAGTTTGTAGATCGTTTGGGTGATACTTTCCGTTGGAAAGGTGAGAACGTTTCAACGACTGAAGTTGAAAACATGGTTTCTGAATACGAAAAGATCGCTGAAGCTGTTGTTTATGGTGTAGAAATTCCAAACACCAATGGTCGTGCAGGTATGGCTGCTATCACTTTAACCGATGGCGCTGAACTGAATGATAATGACCTTACAGAAATGGTCAGTGTATTCAAGAAATGCTTACCAGCTTATGCGATTCCGGTGTTCTTACGCGTACAAGCCAAAGTTGAAACAACAGGTACCTTTAAGTATCAAAAGAATAAGCTGAAAGAAGATGCATTTGACCCAAGCAAAACAGATGAACGCTTGTTGGTTTTATTACCAGGCGCAACGAGCTACTGTGATGTAAATGCTGAAATCTTTGAGAATATTCAGGCATATCAATACCGTTTCTAGTTTATTTTTTAGCTAAACAAGAGGAAATCGTGCTTTTTATAAACAATCATGCAGATGTTTTTAAATTTCCTCTTGTGTTAGCTGAATAAGTTGCTAGAATACGCAACATCAAAACGAAGACGCACTTAGAACTGATTAGTTTTACTTGCGAAGCATGTTTAATCACTTGCTTAGGGTCGTTAGCTCAGTTGGTAGAGCAGCGGACTTTTAATCCGTTGGTCCCGCGTTCGAGTCGCGGACGACCCACCACTTAATGTTTTGATAGTTTGTAAAATGTATTTTACAAACGCCTGTAAGAGGTTTAACTTAGAAAAATCATAGATTTTCTCTAAGGTCTAAGTAAAGGTTATTTTACTTACCCTCACTCAGGGTCGTTAGCTCAGTTGGTAGAGCAGCGGACTTTTAATCCGTTGGTCCCGCGTTCGAGTCGCGGACGACCCACCAAATTCTAAAAAACCTCATCATATGATGAGGTTTTTTTATGCCTATTCATGACGTTAATATCTGTGAAGTTAGGATTTGTGATTACTTCATCTAAAATGATATCTAATCATGATCTACAACTATCTTTATGTATAAAACAGAAACCAGCTCACACCAATTTAGTCAATAAAAACAAATATTTATAATTATACAACATAGTATTTTGACAAAATCTTTTATATTCCGAAAACAATTTTACATACTATTCTCGGATGAAAGGACCTATTCATGAAGAATATTCAATTGATTAGCTTGGTTGCTATAACTTCTTTAGGCTTAGTTGCATGTGGTGGTGGAAGCAGCGCTGATAATAATTCAAACAATACAGGCACGCTCAATGTCAGCCTAACCGATAACCCTGCTTGTGGAATGGATAACGTCTATGTCACTGTCAAAGAGGTAAAAGTACATAGCAGTAGTACAGCAAAAGATAGCGATGCAGGCTGGTATTCAGTAAAACTAGCTAATCCTAAAAAAATAGATTTACTTACACTGACCAATGGTACTCTCACAACTTTAGGACAGACCCCTCTTCCAGCTGGGCGCTATACACAAATCCGTTTAGTTCTGGATCAAAATCAAGGATCAAAATGGGCTAACTCTGTTGTTCCTACAGGAGGTACCGAGCTAGCATTGACGACACCGAGCGCGGCTCAGAGTGGCTATAAAGTCGTGGGATCATTTGATGTAAAGCCAGACACACTAGTTGACCTTGTTTTAGATTTTGATGCATGCCAATCTATTGTGAAACGTGGAAATGGTTCATACAACCTGAAACCAGTTGTCACAGCAACACCACAAGTTGTGAGTGGAACCATCAGTGGCTTCGTCAGCCCAAGCCTTGCTCAAGCAGGTGCAACCGTTTATGCACAGCAAAATGGTGAAATCATTAAAGGTACTCCTGTACCAGCGACAGGTGACTTTAAATTAATGCCACTTGTCCAAAGTAAAACTAATGGCAACTATGACATTGTTATAACCGCTCCTGGATATGCAACTGCAGTGATTAAATCAGTTCCAGTCACCGCTGAACAAACCACCACCATTTCTACTCAAGCATTACCGATTAATACAAATGTAACAACACACTATCGTGTTAGTGGAACAGCGACTCCAAGCAGCGACTTAATTAAAGTCAATGCAAAACAAACTAGTGGTGGTACGACTTATACAGTAAATACCATCAATGCGACTTTAGACACTGGTGCCTATAGCTTATCCTTAAGTACAGGTGCACCTTATTTAGGTCCATACACAGGTACATTGCCAATCGTATTAACTCCTGATAATACCGTAAATGGACAATACACTATCAGTGCGACCGATACAGTAAAAGCAACGACTCAAAATGCGCCTGTTACGATTTCAACGATGGATGTAAACAACATTAACTTTAATTTTTAATATTTGTGCTCCCTTTAGCAATGCTCGTTAAAGGGAGTTTTTGTTCTTATAAGAATGATTCTAAGACTGAATTTAAAAAAATATGCCCCTGCTCAGTACAAGCAATTTTACTTGTATCATCAAGCAATAATTTTTTCTGACGTAATTTACTCAATGGTGTTTGCAGGTGATTTAAATCTAAACCAGTTCTTTGCTGATAAAGCTCAGCAGCAACACCTTCATTCAAACGTAAAGCATTCATCATAAACTCAAAAGGTAGCTCATCAGCCCCGATACGTTTCATTTGTAGATGTTCGGCAGGAACTTTAGCAAGATAATCTTTTGGTAAACGCGTTTTTTGGAAACGGTATACTCCATCCGGTCTTGTGACCTTGCCATGTGCACCAGCACCAATCGCCAAATAATCCCCAAATTGCCAGTAATTCAAATTATGGGCAGATGGCTTTTCTTTTCTCCATGCTGACACCTCGTAATTAATAAAACCATTCGCAATTAAATATGCTTCACCCAGTTCTTGAATCTGCTCCAAAATCTCATCTTGCGGTAAAGCAGGTTGCGTTCGAAAGAAAACCGTATTCGGCTCAATCGTAAGTTGATACCAACTGATGTGCGTTGCACCATGCTCTACAGCCAACTTAAGATCTGTTAGAGCTTGCTCGATAGTTTGCGAGGGTAAACCATGCATAAGATCTACATTGACGCGCTCAAAGCCTGCTTGACGAGCCTGCTGTATTGCATCCATAGCATTGTGCGCGGAATGGATACGACCTAAGCGTTGTAAGTGCTCTGTATCAAAGCTTTGCACACCAATCGACAGGCGATTGATCCCAACAGAAAGATAATCCGCAAAAGAATCATGCTCTACCGTTCCAGGGTTTGCTTCTAAGGTAATCTCACAATCATCTGAGAAACTTAAACGTGCTTTAAGCTGGTCAAAAAGCCACTGATAGCCTTGAGCGGAAATCAACGATGGTGTTCCACCACCAATAAATACGCTATGAATTAATCTTCCCTGCGCCATTTCAACTTGTGTTTCAAAGTCAGCGACCAATGCTGTTAAATACTGCTGTTCCAAATCCATTGAGAGTTGACCATCAGGCACAGCGTGTGAATTGAAGTCACAGTAAGGACACTTACGCA
Source organism: Acinetobacter sp. AOR34_HL (assembly GCF_027854795.1). Taxonomy (NCBI): domain Bacteria; kingdom Pseudomonadati; phylum Pseudomonadota; class Gammaproteobacteria; order Moraxellales; family Moraxellaceae; genus Acinetobacter; species Acinetobacter sp. AOR34_HL. Next base: position 30,526 of record NZ_JAKTID010000041.1, read on the forward strand.
CACACCAAGGCATATGGATATACAAGGAAAGTGGGATATTAATTGGATTTAACAGACTCAAAGTAGAAGCTCAATGACAGAACATCGCTATTTTAACATGACTCTTAAAGAGTCTGTTGCTGCTTCTATAGACACGGCTTATCATCCTGTAAGTATTCAGTTAGACTGAGATAACGAAGAACAATTACATTGAGATGATGATGAAAATTTCTAGCCAATTGCTACTCTTTCTGCCTTTAGCCTTTGGAGTAGGAATTGCAATGGCATTTCAAACTGCAATAAATTCACAATTGAGAGAACATTTAAGCTCTCCCCTTCAAGCAGCATTTCTTTCGTTTCTCATCGGTACTGCTGTTTTAGCGGCACTCGTCTATTTTCAGGATGCATCTAAACCAAATTTACATGAACTTTCAAGCATTCCATGGTATTTATGGATTGGTGGATTTCTCGGTGTTTATGCGATTAGCATGAGTATTTATACTGCTCCAAAATTAGGTTTTCTCACATTTTCAGGATTAGTTATTTTTGGTCAGATCGCTATTTCAATGCTGCTCGATCATTTTGGCTGGTTAGGTACAGATAAAGCACCTATCAACTGGCAGCGTTTACTCGGTGGTATCATTATTTTTATTGGCGTTTTACTCACTTTACAGCGCTAACGTTTCTTCCGTTTTTAATAAATAAGAGTATTTTTTGTGTTACAAGCAACCAGCAAGCGCTATGAATTAAAACAACTGTTTCACTTGATGCTACCAATACTAATCACTCAGTTTGCCCAAGCTGGATTAGGCTTGATTGATACAATTATGGCAGGTCATCTTTCTGCTGGCGATCTTGCTGCAATTGCTGTGGGTGTGGGTCTGTGGATTCCTATCATGCTGTTGTTTGCTGGGATTATGATTGCGACCACACCACTCGTCGCTGAAGCACGTGGTGCTAAAACACCTGAAAAAATTCCAACTATCGCACGTCAATCGTTATGGGTAGCACTGATTCTAGGTGTCGTTGCAATGTTTATTTTGCAATGTATGCCACTTTTGTTGCCTTACTTTGGCGTACCAGTACATCTCCTCCCGAAAGCCAGCCTATTCCTACATGCGATTGGTTTTGGTATGCCTGCTGTAATGATGTATGCAGCTTTACGTAGCTATTCAGAAGCGCTTGGACATCCTCGCCCAGTCACAGTAATCAGTTTATTGGCACTCTTAGTACTGATTCCACTGAACTTCATTTTCATGTATGGCTTTGGGCCAATACCAGCTTTAGGCAGTGCTGGATGTGGCTTTGCGACAGCGATTCTACAATGGTTAATGTTCATTACACTTGCAATATACATTTCTAAAGCAAGTGCATATAAACAAGCTCCTATTTTTACGCAATGGGAAAACATAGACCCAACTTGGGTTAAACGAATTTTAAAACTTGGCTTTCCAATTGGCTTAGCGGTTTTCTTTGAGGTCAGTATTTTTAGCACAGGTGCGTTGGTATTAGGACCACTGGGAGAAAATGCGATTGCAGCACATCAAATTGCAATTTCAGTCACATCTCAGTTATTTATGATTCCTTTATCCTTAGCGATTGCCTTAACAATTCGGGTCGGGATGTATTATGGGGAAAAGAATTGGCAAGCTATGCGCCAAGCACAGAAAGTAGGATTGATGAGTGCGACATTCTTTGCATTGTGCACGATGCTTCTGATTGCCTCTGCTCGACCATATATCGTTGCAATCTATACCAATGATATAGATGTGATCCCCATGGCGATGTATCTGCTATGGTTTGCAATGGCATACCAATTAATGGATGCATGGCAAGTAAGCGCTGCAGGCTGCCTACGTGGTATGCAAGACACTCAAGCCCCGATGTGGATTACACTGATGGCATACTGGGTGATTGCTTTCCCAATCGGTTTGTATTTAGCTCGTTATACGATTTGGGGTGTTGCAGGTGTTTGGTTAGGTTTAATTATTGGCTTAACGATTGCTTGTGTATTATTGATTTGTCGTTTGTATTTAAACAATCAACGCTTAGAGAAAACACTATAAAGAATATTCGTTTCTAACGTATTCATGGTATAGAAAGCTCTAACAACTGAGCTTTCCATTTATTATCGACCTACTCATAAATAATGACTTACATCACTTAACATTTTCTTATAGGCAATTTAAGTTTTGTACCCTATGATCAAGATACTCCTTTGAGATAAAACAATTGAGGTCTAACGAATATGGCAAAGCATGCGAGTTCTTCCGGTAAACGCTTTTTAAAACTGGCAGGCATGACCGCAAGTATTGCAAGCAAAAGCGTGGCTAACTCTATTCGAAATCTCACTGCCGATGAAGAACAAAAAAATGCAGCACGTAGCCAACTTTTCCAAGATATCGGAATTCAAATCGCTGATACACTTGGAGAAATGAAAGGTGCTGTAATGAAGGTCGGACAGATTGCCTCTCAATACAAAGATATTTTTCCACCAGAAGTCGCCAAAGCGATTGCTAAGTTACAACGCCAAGCCCCTGCCATGCCTTTTGCTGCGATCCAGCAGCAAGTCGAAAAAGAGTTAGGCAAACCCTTAAACCAAATTTTTAGCTCTTTCGAAACCGAACCATTTGCAGCAGCATCCATCGGTCAAGTGCATCGTGCTATTTTGCCGAATGGGCAAGCAGTGGTAGTCAAAGTACAATATCCTGGTGTCGATCAAGCTTGTGAAAGCGATTTAAAACAGGTTCGCCTTGCTTTACGTTTAATGGGCGTATTAAAAATTGATAAAAAACTTCAAGATCAACTTTTTAAAGAAATCCAAGACAGTCTATCAGCTGAATTGAACTATGAAATTGAAGCTCAGAACCTAGAAGTATTTAAAACCTTTCATGAAAAACTCGATCAACAAGTGATTATACCTACCGTCTATAAAGACTATTCATCTCGCCGTGTACTCACACTCAGTTATGAAAAAGGTGAATCAATTGAAACGGCGAGTACGTGGTCTGTCGAAACACGCAATCAAATTGGTCGTCGAATCGTACGTGCGCTCGGACAAGAAATTTTCTTTTTAAGACGATTTCATTGCGATCCACACCCAGGTAACTTTGCATTTAGAGAAGATGGTAGCGTAATTATTTACGATTATGGCAGTGTAAAAACCTTATCACCTGAAATCGTTCAACATTTTAAATCTCTCGTCAATGCTGCTCGACAAGAGAATATTGCTCAAGTTGAAGACTTATTAGTCGAATTAAAGGCATTGGCTGAAAAAGAAAAGTTCCCTGACGAACTTTATAGTCAATGGATTGAAATTTTATTACGTCCGCTCAGTACACATTATGATTTTGCAGAAAACTCTTCACATCACGATGGCATGCGCCTAGTGAAAAAATCTTTAAAATATTGGGATGTATTTAAACCCTCTCCTGATACATTGATGGTGAATCGTACGGTATCTGGACATTACTGGAATCTCATTCATCTCAAAGTGCATGACAATCTGAACGATTTATTTGAAGAACTCGTGCCTAGTTAAATTTCTTAAAACTTAGTGCCCCTTACTTAATCGCAAGACGAAAATCTATATGTCATTTCAAAGCAAAACTTGAAATACTCAAAATTGACTTCATGTATTGTTATGTTATAACATTTCTATATAATTTTAGGAGTCTTAAAAATGCGCAAAGATATTCACCCTGCTTACCAACAAGTACTATTTCACGATACCAATGCCGATGCTTACTTCTTGATTGGTAGCACGATCCAAACCAAACAGACTAAAGAATATCAAGGTCAAGTTTACCCTTATGTGACGCTAGATATTTCAAGCGCATCACATCCGTTTTATACAGGCGAAGTACGTCAAGCAAGCAACGAAGGTCGTGTTGCGAGCTTCAATAAACGATTTGGTCGTTTTAGTCGTAAAGCTTAATCTTATTTTAAGTTTGACGCTGTACATTAGAAGCATTCGAAGTCTAAGGTTATATCTCCTCCACTTAGACTTCTTTTTTTATGTCAAAAATTTGTCATCCATCTCGCAGTGATGATTGTCCAATCACACCATATTCAACAGCCTGCTTGACATAAAATAGAGAAATCGCTTTATCCTCAAGAAATTCAAACAACGCTGTAGCCTGTTCATCATTCACGGCGAATTGAATTTGTACAGGCTGATCAGCCAACTCAAAAAATCCTGCAGAATGAATTTGCCCGCGATGATCCATGCCATGTGTTGCATTTATGACTGTTGCACCTCCCAACTTCATTTGTTGGGCAACGGACAATAACCATTCAACAATCGGTTGACCTTGGTACATTCGACTGCGTTCAGCATAAAAGGTAATTAAAAATCCATTCATAAGTTCTCTCCCGAACTATGCAGCACTCAACCACTGATGCAAGCTCATACCAATCAAAGTAAAGACGAGTGAACCAATCACGTGAATAACAATCGCAGCAACTGCATAGCTGAGCTTACCTTGTTGCAATAATGTAATGATCTCTGCCGAAAAGGTTGAAAAAGTCGTTAATGCGCCACAAAAACCTGTGATCACAAATAACTTATAATTTGGACTAAGTGCGCTTTGTGAAAAATATGAAATTGCAAATCCAATAATAAAACCACCAATAAAATTTACGGTGACCGTACCCAATGGAATCGCTGGAAAAATAGGATTGAGCTTTAAACCAATCAACCAACGTAGCCAAGCACCTAAGATTGATCCTAATGCAATTGAGATAAGTGGATAGTACATGATTTACTCCAAACTCAGATTTGGAGACAGTAATGCATTAAACATAGCGAGTACTTTTGCCATCTGCGGACTCCAGAAGATAAACAGAGCGCGCATAAACCTACGTTCGCTGTACAGGACAACGTAGGCATCATTAGCCAGTTTGGCGGTTTGTAAAAGGAGGAATGCCATCTCCTTCATCCTAAAATAACATAGATTTTGAACAACTCAACTTATGTTTTTTCCTGTGTATAACGCTTCAGTTATCCACAACCTGATGTTCAATTTAATATTTTTTCATTCAAGACGTGAAAATCTAGAGCAGGAATTACAAAAGCAAAAACATCTGCATCAGCGTCTATTTGGAACTGCTTTAGCAGTTCAGGGGGGCTTAGAGCAAGCACTTCTGCGGCTTGAATTTGCTCGAAGCAGACTGGCATTTGAATATCACCTTGCGACATTCGTTGGGGTTGATCAACCCACTCTGCCCATGCATGATCTTGATCAACTAGAAAATGCACAGCATCCGCCCATGAATCAAATAAATTCTGCCATGTTGCAGGTAAATTTTTTTCCTGTCGTATACCGACATGGCTCTTAAAAGAATAATCTTGATCTACATAAACCTCCGTCTGAATAGCCTGCTGTTTAGAATCAAATTCATGCTCGAACTTTGCAGCATATTGGGCAGGCATTACATCGCTTGCGAGACGACCACCAACAACATACAAAGCATGGTCAATCAAAACCTGTTCAAAAATGACTGTTTTAGGTGCCGTATCATTGAGATAAAAACGCCAGTTACTTTGTCGGGGAGAAGGCATCCAACGTCGAAATGGACCAAGAAAACGAAAGCCAAAATGATGATGTTGGTAACTGAGAATGGTAAAAACTGTTTTGCCCTGCCTTTCCCACAAATGAACCAGCTCAGGATAGCGTTCTCGAACCTGCTCGATATCAACTAACCATGATAAATACACAATATGACTGACCTGACTTTCAAATCGTATAAAAGGTAATAGACGCATGAAAAAGCGACGCACAGTCAAGATAAATTGACAGCTAAGCAGCAAGCTAAAATAACGGAGGAAAGGCTTGTGTTTAGGTACTTTAAAATGATGTCGATTCATTATTATTTATACATTTGATTTATCTTTTACAGCATAAACAGCTTGCCCTATTCGGTCTAGTTTCCACAGCATCAAACATCAACTTTCTTGATTCGATGGTATGATGCTCACATTCATTTTATACACATGGAATTTTAAAATGGCTCAAACCTTATTGGCACAACTGAAAGATGGTTCTGCAAAATTTGCTGATGTTATTGCCTTTATTGAAGCACGTTATCAACACACACCTACGGCTTTTCAAAATGGCGCTCAATTTAATGCTGCAACTGAGAACCAAGGAAGTGCAAAAGTCTTTAGTTTTGCTCAATTAGAAGGTTTAAACCAAGCAGATACTTTAAGTTTATTTGCGGAACATTATGCATCTGTGCTCGCAACACCTGAAGGAACAGATCACCAAAATATTCGTCAGTTTATGCAAAATGGCTGGGATGGTGTGAAATTTGAAGGTCAGGCATTGTCTGTAAAATAATCTAAAAAAGGAGGGATTAAAACCCACTACTGTCCCATAGTTTGCTTTAAATAAAAAAACCTGAGTCTAAATAGTTAAAATATGAGTGCAAACAAACACTTTAACTATAAAGGACTCAGGTTTTGTCACATCAGAATACCGTATTTCATCAATTACTCAAACCCATTCTAAGACAAGATTTTGAACGTCTGGCTAAACTGCACCACTCTGGGCAAAAATTAAGATCAGCCACCCGCTGGGATCAGTTTGTTGCCATATTGATGTCCCAACTTTCTTGTCGGCAAAGCTTAAGAGACATTCAATCCAATCTCGAATCCCAGCAGGAAAAGC
>NZ_JAKTID010000042.1:0-13800 GCF_027854795.1 Acinetobacter sp. AOR34_HL
TAGGGTCTGTTGACATTTACTGTTCATAATTAAACCTATAAAGGTAGCCATAAAAATATACAGGCTAAGGCAACAGCACTTTGATAATTTCTTTTGAGCTTGTCATATCGAGTAGCTATCCCTCTAAATTGTTTTAATCTACAAAACATATTTTCAACTAAATGCCTGATTTTATATAAATACCAGTCCATATGATCATTGTTCGATTGGCTATTTATTTTCTTTGGTATATTCGCTTTTGTTCCTGTTTTTCTGATCTGCTCACGCAGTGGTTCTGAATCATAGCCTTTATCTGCGCATACCACTTCTGTCTCTTTTAAATCTAATGTTGCTATTAAATCAGGTGCAACTTTGATGTCATGTGTAGTGCCATCGGTAATCATGAAATCAATAGGATTGCCATGTGAATCAACAATCAAATGTATTTTTGAGGAGTTTCCTCCTACACTTTTAGAAATGGATTGATTCGCTATACCGGCAGAATGTTGATGAGCACGTACGTGAGAGCCATCAATAAAAATCCACTCCATATCGGGGCATGATGCTAATAATTTGAATAATCTAAGCAACTTACCGCTGCTTGACCAACGATTAAAACGTTTGAAAATAGAGTTTGATTGACCGAAATAGGAAGGAATATCTCGCCACGGACAGCCTGTTCTAATTCTATAGAGAATAGCTTCAATAAAATTACGTAAATTTGAGTTGTGATGAATAGATAAATTACGCAAAATAGTTTTCAACTTTTGCCAGTGTTGATCTGTCAGCATGGTACGAGGCATAGCGAATAGTAAAATTGGGTTTGGCGATTTGATTTTACTACTTCGCTATTTTTTTAAGCTAAAAGTGTCAACACACCCTAATTAACTTGCAGCTTGATAAAACGGTGCATCACCATTAATGGTGGCGCGGTGCATAATCCGATGTGCATCGCCATAATCAAATAAAGCCTTATGCTGTGTGCAACGATTATCCCAAATCGCCACATCGCCTTCTTGCCATTGCCAACGTAAATGAAACTGCTCATGAGTCGCGTGGGCGAATAGATATTGCAATAACTCAGCACTTTCTGATTCATCTAGCTCATTAATACGTGTGGTGAAACCTTCGCTCACAAACAAAATCGACTGTCCTGTCACAGGATGGGTTCTCACTACAGGATGAACAACGGGTGGATTACGTTTGAAGGTTTCTTCCAATTTCTTACGCTCAACATCATTATGCGCAAAACGTTCAATCGGGAAAGACTGACGAATATCATGTGTAGCCGTTAGACCTTTTAACTTTTGTTGCAAGCTTTGTTCCAATGCAGCAAATGCGGCTACTCCACTCGACCACAATGTATCACCACCTACAGGTGGAATCTTGATGGCTTGCAAGACACACCCTAATGGCGGATTTTGACTGAAAGTCACATCAGTATGCCAAAGCTCGTTGTCACGTAAATCTTGCTTCCAACTGTCTAGAACAATAATTTCAGGCACATTTTCTACTGTCGGGAAAATAGGATGAATATGTAAAGAACCAAAGCCACGTGCAAGTTCAGCTTGAGCCTGAGGTACAAGCTGCTGGTTGCGGAAGAAAATTACATGATGATCAAGCAAAGCCTGTTGAATTTGTTGTGTGGTATTTTCATCAACCGTATTTAAATCAACATCGTGAATAATTGCACCAATGGTTGGTTTAATCACTTCAATATTTAACGTCATCTTCTACTACTCACACTTATAACTGTTGACCATACCAAGGAGAGAGTTGCTTCTGTAACCAACGCAAAAACAACTCAAAACTCACTGCAACGATCGCAATAACAATAATGCCGAGAACCACAGTATCGGTAATCAAGAATTGAGCTGCTGACTGCACCATAAAACCAATACCACGATCTGCTGCAACTAATTCCGAAGCCACTAGAGTCGACCAGCCCACACCTAAACCAATACGAATACCCGTTAAGATATGCGGTAAGGCCGTCGGCAGAATCACATGCCAAAACACTTGCGATTGGCTTGCGCCTAAAGATAAGGCTGCACGCTCACGATTGAGCTGATGACTGATTACGCCATGAGTGCTACTGATAATGACTGGTGCAAGGATTGAAAAGAAAATCAAAAGTACTTTAGTGGTTTCTCCAATCCCGAACCAAATCACCAATAATGGCAAATAGGCTAGAGGTGGTATCGGACGTAACAGCTCAACCAAAGGATCAAGTACCGCGCGCACCCATTTGTTCAAACCCATCCATAAACCTAAAGGCACACCAATTGCAATTGCAGCAACTAAAGCCAATAAGACACGAGAAATACTGGCGGCTAAATGTTGCCATAAAGTCGCTTTCATAAAGCCTTGTTGACTGACTTCAAGAAACTTTTGCCATACCGCTTGTGGGCTTGGCAAAAACAAATTTGGAACAACTTTTAAAGCAGTGATCAAATACCAGATCACCAGCACACTGATAACGCTCGATAAACTCAGCACCAAACTACGATGACGCGCGAAAAAATCACCTATAGCATTTCGTCCTGAAGCTGATTTTTTCGGCTCAATTTGTGCAAATTCTGCTGTGTTACTTAGCTCATAGGCTGTATTTTTTGCTTGTCCCGTCATACAGTCACCTCATACCCTGCTTGTTTCTGTACACGTAGGCGTTCAAACAATTGCTCACGTAATTGAATAAATTTTGGATCGGATTTAATTGTTCGAATCGATTCGCCTTGCTTATAACGCTCTGCAAAATCTAGTTTTAAAGTTTCAACGATCTTTCCTGGACGAGCTGTCATCAATACCAGTTGATTGCTGAGTAATAACGCTTCTTCAATGTCATGGGTGATGAGGAAAAAAGATTTATTTTGTTTAATCCATAAATCCAACACCAACTGCTGCATGGTTTCACGGGTAAATGCATCCAGCGCAGCAAAAGGTTCATCTAATAAAATAAAGGCTGCATGGCTGATCAAGGCACGTGCAATACCAACGCGCTGTTTCATACCACCTGACAGTTCCCAAATATTGGCTTGTGCAACATGGCTCAAACCTACTATCTTCAGAATGGATTCTACTTGCTGATGAATATGTTGTTCTTTTAAACCTTTAAGTTGTAAAGCAAAACCGATATTTTCAGAGACATTTAACCAAGGTAATAGCGCATGATCTTGGAACACCACTGCACGGCGAGCATCAGGTGTCGTTAATACTTCAGCATCAAGTTTGATCTGTCCTGAACTTGGTTTTTGAAAACCAGCTAAAATATTCAGTAATGTGGTTTTTCCACAACCCGACTCACCCAAAATTACCGTCAAAGTGCCCTCTTCAATTTTGAGATTAATATCTTGCAATACAGGCACGGTCTGGTTTGGAAAAGTTAAATGAAGATGCTCAGCAGCTAATACGCTCATTTCGATCTCCTATGGTTGTAAGAATTGAGTGGTGACATTGGCTTGATAGTCAGGTTTTACTTGATCCACCTTGCCTTGGCTTTTTAAGAAAGTGGCTGTATCGAAAATGTTCTCTGCAAATTCACCCGATAAAGTGGCTTGTTGCTGCTGACGATCAAGGTATATATTTCCTGAAAGAAGCAATGGAATATCTTTGGCATCAGAACCCGTCAATTGTGCGATTTTCTGAATATTGTCAGCATTTTGCTCAAATGCTTTAGGATCTTGGTTATAGCTTTCAATTTGCTTTAAGCTGGTTCTCACGAAGGCTTTTAAGAACTCAGGATTTTTTTCAGCGAAATCTTTACGAACCACCCATAAATCATAGGTTGGTGCGCCCCACTCGCCGACTTGTTTCGAGTCTGTTAAGACATGACCAGTCGCTTTAACTTTGCTTAAGGCAGGTTCCCAAACATAGGTCGCATCAATATCACCACGCTCCCAAGCTGCTGTGATTTCTGGCGGACGTAAGTTAATAATCTTGACTTGGTTATCCGCAATATTCCAATCCTTGAGTGCTGACAATAGGCTGTAATGCGTGGTTGAAACGAATGGCACAGCAATAGTTTTACCAATCAAATCTTGCGGGTTTTTAATGCCTGATTTGTTGCTGACCACTAGTGCCTCAGAACCGCCTAATTTTGCTGTCACCAGAAAGACTTCTATCGGTAAATCACGACTTGCAGCAGCAGCTAGAGGGCTAGAGCCGATATTGCCGATCACAACATCACCCGAAGCCAATGCATTAACTACATCTGAACCAGCATCAAATTTACGCCATTGAATTGCTTGATTAGTATCACGTTCATATTCTCCATTTGCCTGTGCAACCTTGGTCGGATCAACACCTGTTTGATAGGCAATCACCAATGCTTTGTTGTTTTTAGACTGAACAGATGTAGCATCTTTTTGATTTTGATAGACAATAAAAGCAACAATCGCCACAAGGACGATCGCTGTAACAATTAGCGGCTTAGAGTTCTTGATGCCCATAATTAGATGATCTTTCAACAATATAGGCTTATGGTATGCGTCACACTTTATGATTAAAAATAAGAAAAAATGCGTTGTTTATATTTTTTTTAAGATAAAGAAATCAAAATAATTGGACTCCTGTCATCTATTTTTCAAATCGCTTCTGTATAAAACATATGAGCATATGCATTTTTTAGATTTATAAAATTAAATTTATATGTAATATATATAACAAATTTGTTGAGTATATTACATGAATATATCATTACTCATTTCATCACTACCCACTCAAAGCACCACTGCCCGTATGCGAGTATGGCGGTCAATTAAAGCAAGTGGCGCAGCAACACTCAGAGACGGTGTTTACCTCTTACCTGCTGAGCATTCAGAAAAATTTACGCCAATCGCGAATGACCTCATTTCAGAGCATGGTACAGCCTATATTTTTCAAACGACTTCGACAGAACAGCTCAATTTGGCTGAAATGTTTAGTCGCCAAGATGAATATGATTTGCTGTATCAGCAATTGATTGGGTTAAGAGAAAATCTAAATGAAATCAATAAAAAAGAATCCCTAAAACAGATTCGTAAATTACGCAAAAATCTTGATTCACTCATTGAAATTGACTTTTTCCCAACCGAAGCCAAAACACAGACCAGTAATGAAATAAATAGCCTTGAACAAATTATTCTACGTCTAGGCGAAATCAATGAACCTCAGATGAACCAAGGCAATATCCAAACTCTACTGCAAGAAAACTTTCAAAACAAAGTGTGGGCAACCCGAAAACGACCTTGGATTGACCGCTTAGCCTCGGCTTGGCTCATTCAAAACTTTATTGACCCTCATGCAACATTCCTATGGTTAGAAGCGCCGACAGACTGCCCATCATCTGCTTTAGGCTTTGACTTTGATGGCGCTACGTTTAGCCATATTGAGCATTTGGTTACCTTTGAAGTGCTGTTGCATAGCTTCTCACTGCATCAAAAACCTGCATTAAAGAAAATTGCGGAGATTGTGCATTTCCTTGATGTAGGAGGTATTGAACCGCCTGAGGCCATTGGAATTGAGAAAGTGATTCAGGGATTAAGAAGTAAAATCCAAGATGATCAGCAATTATTAGAATTATCAAATTACGTTTTTGATGGCTTATATGCCAATTTTTTTCGAGAATAGTCATGCAACAACAACAGATCAACCCACCAGACCACCCCATAGTAAGCATCTCTTTTTGGCAAGCCTTTTTATTTTGGCTGAAATTAGGCTTTATTAGTTTTGGGGGGCCAGCAGGTCAAATCGCAGTGATGCACCAAGAACTGGTCGAACAGAAACGTTGGATTTCTGAAAAAAGATTCTTACATGCACTCAACTATTGCATGCTTTTACCTGGCCCTGAAGCACAACAACTCGCCATTTATATTGGTTGGTTGATGCATCGAACCGCAGGTGGCTTAGTTGCAGGCATTCTGTTTGTTCTACCTTCTTTATTTATTCTGATTGCCCTATCATGGATTTATATTGAGTTTGGTGATGTGCCGATTATTGCTGGATTATTTTATGGCATCAAACCTGCGGTCACGGCGATTGTGTTTCATGCAACCTATCGTATTGGCAGTCGTTCACTCAAAAATAATTTCTTATATTTGATTGCCGCTGCTGCTTTTATCGCAATCTTCTTCTTCAATGTTCCCTTTCCATTGATTGTATTGAGTGCTGCGATACTGGGCTATTTACTGAGTAAAAAACAACCGCATTTATTTGCAGCTCAAAGTGCTCATCAAAGCAAGCAAAAACATTATGGCGCAGCCCTCATTGATGATGATACGCCTCCTCCTGCACATGCTATTTTCCGTTGGACTCAACTGACTAAAATCCTCGTTATTGCAGCATTATTATGGTGTATCCCAATCATCAGTTTAACCATGAGCTTAGGATGGCAACATGCTTATACCCAAATGGCATGGTTCTTTACCAAGGCTGCATTACTGACATTTGGTGGAGCTTATGCCGTATTACCTTATGTGTATCAAGGTGCGGTGAATCATTATGCATGGCTCAGTCCAACCCAAATGATTGATGGACTGGCATTAGGTGAAAGTACCCCAGGCCCACTGATTATGGTGGTTGCATTCGTTGGATTTGTAGGGGGCTTTAATCATGCCTTGTTAGGTGCAGATCATCTATTCTTGGCGGGTGCATTTGGCGCTGTCATTGTTACATGGTTTACTTTTTTATTTTCCTTTGTGTTCATTCTCGCAGGTGCTCCGATTATTGAATCCACTCATAATGAACTTAAATTTACTGCTCCACTCACCGCAATTACCACTGCTGTTGTAGGTGTCATTCTTAATCTTGCTCTATTCTTTAGCTATCACGTGCTATGGCCAAATGGTTTTGATCATGCATTTAATTACGAAGCGGCAATCATTACCATTGCAGCGATGATCGCACTCTTTAAATTTCAGATTAATGTTCTTTACGTGATCTTTGCTTCAGCACTTTGTGGTTTGATCCTATATCTCTTTGTTTAAACTATTAAGCTAGAGTTGAGTTATTCGACTCTAGCTTCAGTCTCAGAAATATTAAATATGATGAATCTCAACTGAGGCATGCACAATTTCTTCATGTATGGATAGCTCACGTTTGACTTGATCAGGAGTCAAATCAGCTATCGATGTTTCCAATCCTAAAATACAAGAGAATTTGCCTTTCCCAACTTTCCATACATGTAGGTCTGTGATTTCTACGTGTGGAAGTTGGGCAATTACATCCTTTATTTCTTGTACCACAGGGTGTCCCATTTCAGCATCTAATAAGGTTTTACCTGTTTCTTGAATTAATCCCCAAGACCATTTGGCAACCAGTAATGCACCAATAATTCCAAGCAAGGCATCTAGAAAATTCCAGCTAAAATATTTTGCAGCAAATAAAGCAATAATTGCGAGCACTGAAGTCACGGCATCTGCCACTACATGCAAAAATGCGGCTTTTTGATTTAAATCATGGTGATGATGGTGATCGTGTGTATGTTGATGATCATCGTGATGGTGATCATGTGAATGATGATGGTGATGCTCATGTCCACCATCATGTAATAACCATGCACAGACCAAGTTTATAACTAAACCTACAACCGCGATTGGAATCGCTTCATTGAAATGAATCGTAACGGGATTAAATAATCGTTCAATCGACTGAATCCCCATCAGTAGCGCAACGACCATCAATAAAATAGCACTGCTATAGCCTGCTAAAATTTCTATTTTCCATGTTCCAAAACTAAATCGGGAGTCACTTGCATACTGTCGAGCCATTCGATAAGCAAAGTAAGCCAAACCTAGTGCTAGCATGTGGGAACTCATATGCCAACCATCAGCTAGTAATGCCATCGAATTAAAAATCCATCCACCTAAGATTTCTAAGATCATCATCACAGCGGTCAAAATTGTGGCGATCAAAATCTTTTTCTGGGCTAAAGGATTTCCCTGATCAAATTGATGAGAATGGCGTCTTTCTAGGTTAGTATGCTGCATTTGCTTTAACTTTAAAATATACTCCCCCTCAGTATATATTTTTTCAGGAAAAATGTATGTCTCATCTACACCATGACAAAAAAATTCTTAATCGAGTGAAGCGCATTCAAGGACAAATTACCGCGGTTGAAAAATCATTAACCAATCCAGAGAGTTCATGTATCGAAGTTTTACAGCAAGTCGCTGCGGTTAAAGGTGCTGTAAATGGTTTAATGAATCAATTAATTGAACAACACTTAAAAGAACACGTACTAAAGGATGCTGAACATATTAATGAAGAAGAAATAGAAAAGTTTCTTGCTTTATTACAACGTTATTTATAGATACCAAATCTCGTGAGTGAGTTGTTCGATTTCTGATTTATCATGACTCACATACAGCATCGGAATTTTTATCTCTGCTTTGATTTTTTGAAAGAAAGGAATAATCTCTTTTTTGTGCGCGGAATCAAGAGCAGAAAGTGGTTCATCTAATAATAATAATTGTGGTGAGTACAGCAAGGCACGCCCAAGTGCAACACGTTGTTTTTCCCCTCCTGAGAGCTTAATCGGCATTCTTTCAGTTAAATGATCCAATTTAAGCAATTCAACAATATAGTCGAGTTCAAACTGTTGCTGCTCGGGGCGAATATGTTTGAAGCCAAACAATAGATTCTGCATTACATTTTTATGAGGAAATAACTGTGCATCCTGAAATACCAAACCAATCCGACGCTGTTGTGTACTCAGGTTAATGTTCTGTGCCCGATCAAACCATGTTTGATTCTGTATTTTAATCCAACCTGATTGGGGTTTAATCAATCCAGCAATACTATGCAAAATCGTGGTTTTTCCTGAACCTGAAGCTCCAAATAAACCAATCACAGACTGATCGGATTGAAAGCGTTGATCTAGAGAAAATTGTCCTTGAGTAAGTTGGATATGACAATCAATCATGCTTAACGACCACGTTTATTTTTCTGATAACGATTGAACCATTGCGCAAACCATAGTGCAAAGAAAGCTACGGATAAGGATAAGATTATTAAACGCCAAACTGCTGCTTCAGTATCAGGTTGCTGCATCAAACTATACATGGCTAAAGGCAAAGTCCGTGTTTCACTGGCAATATTCCCCACGAAGGTAATCGTTGCGCCAAACTCACCTAAACTTCGGCAAAAACATAAAATACTTCCCACCAAAATTCCGCTACTTGCAAGTGGCAAAGTTACCTGCATAAACGTGCCGAATGCAGAAGCCCCTAAAGTTTTTGCAGCCATTTCTAAACGCTGATCCACCAGTTCAATCGCCAATCGAATTGATTGTACGAGTAAAGGAAAGCCCATTACCGCAGATGCCAATACCGCCCCTTTCCAATTAAACGCAAACTCCAATCCTAGTGGTGCTAGATATTGTCCTATGATGCCTCGATTGCCAAAAATTTGAAGTAACAAATAACCAGGTACAACTGGTGGTAACACTAAAGGTAAGAAAACCAGTGTTTCAAATAGTGATTTACCCCAGAACTCTTTCCTAGCTAAAATCCAAGCAATCAAAATTGCTGGGATTAAACTCACAATCAAACATGTTGCTGCCACTTTAGATGACAGTAGCAACACTTCAAGTTCTTCAGGAGTCAGAATCATCATTTAATTACTTAAGTACGCTAAAACCATATTTTTTAAATACTTTTTTTGCCTGACTGCTTTGTAAAAACTTATAGAATTTCATTGACTCTGTATTCTTCTTTACTAAACCTATTGGATAAATAATAGGTTGATGGGTATTTTCTGGAAATGTTCCAATGATGACGACATTTTTGCTGATCGCTGCATCAGTAGCGTAAACAATCCCTAACTGACATTCACCACGTGCCACAAAGTTTAAGGCTGCACGTACATCCTCTGTTTCCACTAGACGAGTTGAAACCTTATCCCACCAACCGATCGACGTCAAAGCCTGCTTTGCATATTTTCCAACAGGTACACTCTTAGTATCACCTGTACACCATTTACTTTGAACAACCCTAGTGAAATCAAAACTTTTATCTATTTTTAATTTGATTGGACGAGCTTTAGGAGCTATCACTACCAAACGATTACCCAATAAATTCTCGCGATCATTTGCCGATACCAACTGTTTTTTTTGCAAATAATCCATCCATTGAACATCTGCTGATATAAAAATATCAGCTGGCGCACCTGCTTCAATTTGTTTGGCTAAAGTTGATGAACCTGCATAAGATGTTTGGATTTGAACTTTATTTTTCTGCTCATAGATCACATCTAATTCATTGATCGCATTGGTTAAACTTGCAGCTGCATATACTGTAACTTTATCAACCGCAAATGCTTGTGTGTGGCTAAATAGGCCAACGCATATAGCCAATGCATATCGGTATTTTTGTATCATCACCAATGGAACGACCTCATCCTCATAATTCGATATATTCTTGCGAACATATCGCTTAATAAAGATACACTAAAAACAAAAATTCGCTAGCCTTGTTCTTCTTCATAGTCATGTGTTTTTAAAGCTCAATGATCTAACGATAGGAATCAAGATCATCATTTGGTGCAAAAAATTAATCTCAAACCACTTTAGTGCAGCACTGCATACTTTGTGATATGAGCAAAACTTAGCTTAATCAAGATCAACTTTTCTCTCAATCAATCGTTATTTACCGAAAAATATAACGATAAACTGCAATTTTCCTTCTGAAATAAAAAAAACGCCTATCCAAACATCAACCGAATGATGCTGAATAGACGCCTTTGTCTATTTCTAAATAATAGCGAATAAAGCTATCTTATAGTTGTATTAGCAAAAGATGTGCCATTTTCTGCTTCATGCTTATTAACATCAGATCTATAAGGATAAATCTTTTTTATCAATATAGCAGCATCACAAACATTTCATTAAATCATTTCAACCTATTCTAATATCTAAGGATAGAACCTGAATCAATCACAAGTTGATTTTTCTGGCTCAACATATCTAATTTCTAGTTTATTATCTTTATCCATAACACAAATACTTCTATGAAAGCTTTTATTTGTATCTAAAATAATTTCGTAAGCAATATTACGTTCAATTTCTTTTAATGGTATTGCAACACATTTTTTTCATCTATAGGTAGAGGGGCTCTAGTGTATAGCTTTTCATAAGTACTTTTAAAACCTTTATTGTAGTCGATCCTTCCTAAATAAATCAGGAACGTATTATCAAGGCCATAATAGGTTTTAGAATTATTTGTAAATACACATAGTTGATTGTGTTTGATTTTTACCTCAAGATCCTTACCTTGAGGATTACAACCAGTTAAGTATGCAAGAATAATAAAAACAGATAAAGTATATTTATTCATATTTAAAATCTAAAAGACAATCAATATTGACTACCACTCATAGCCCTTCCCACTTTATTTACATTCAATGATTTCATTTTTTGATAGATTCGACTTAGAATCACGTCCCGACAAGTATAAACAATTTATAAATACGTATTGTCTCAAAAAATTATCTTTTTTTAATCTCCAGTCTAATTTGCGTCTCTAAACTACTATATTTTACTTTCGATGAGTCCAAACAGAAAATATACTTAGTTTTTTTATTAGATAAATTTTTTAAACTTTCTTCATATATATCAGCCGATAATTCTTCATCAAAAATATTTTCCTTATACTTAAATGAACTATCTAACCGTCCAAACTCATTAGCTGCTTTCATATCACTTGTTTTTAGAGCACATAGCTTACTACCATAAAACTCATATTTAAAATCTTCCACTTTCTTTTCTTTGCAACCTAACAACAAAGTGAGTAAAAATACTATATAAATTTTACTACACACAAATATATAACGCCTGAAATTTTAATTTACTTATGACAATCAGAAATAAAACTATCATTATCCATATCACCACTATTAATAACTTTTTTATTTTTTATACAAAAATTAATAGACTTAAGAACAACTCCAGGCTCTCCCTTCCCACCACTATAGGAAAAAGACAAATAATAAGCATGGTTGGGAAGTATATTTTTCTCTTTAAAATTTAAAATTTTTATTTGGTTAAGTTCTTTGTTCAAGTTCTTTACTTCATATATTGCTTTTTATTCATGTCCCTTATCCAAAACTTCCAAACTATTAACTTCATAACCAAAAACATATTCTTCATTTTCAAAAATACTAAATACTAAATCTCCCCCATCGACAAAGGAATTAAATATAAATTTATCGCTCTTAAATTTAATCCAATAAAAAGATATAAAAGCCGAAAGCAATATAAAAAAAACCGTCAATCTCAATATTTTATTCATCTTAGATACTCACCACCCACCTAATCCATCACTTGACTTATTTTTGATCTATACATATTTAACACCTCTTGAATTGAACATCCATCAATATTATTTTTCTTATTCTATTTTTTCATTAAAGCTAAATTTTTATTATTAACCAGAACCCAGTAATCTGAAAAAATTTCCGCTTGAGACTCCAAGTTATAATACAAAAATCTTTTCAAAACAACTTTATGCTTCACATATTCAGCAACTGTTGATTTTTCCCATATATTATAAACATATGGGTCATAGTAATTTAATGTCATTGCATCACATGCTTGTACAGCACTAGCCCTGATCAAAACACTAAATTCTCTATTATGTTGCCATACATGACCTAACTCATGTAAAAAAATCTTCTTATAATCATCGCTAGCAGCACTATAATCCGTCTTAAAATGTTTTTCCATAATAAAAATACTACCATTAGGCGTTACAAATGTATCTTCATTCTGCAAATCAAAAGAAAAATAACTTCCTTTAAAAATTTTTACTTTAGTGTAATCTATAGTATTTTAAAATATTGATTGCGCTAATTTTATTTCTCCACTTGTTAAAGGTCTACTGTATAATTCGATTTTAACAGTACTATTTTTTTGTTATTTGTAATAATTTCATCCAAATTATTATCAACAATACTAAAACCCATAATCATTCCTCTTCATTTAACTCATGGAAATATACAACTTTTTCTTTTAAAAAAAACTCTAATTCAGTAATTGGCTCAGCCTGACTAGTAGAAAATCTGGTGGTGTTTCAAAAAGTATGCTGAAAAAAACAATATGGCTTTTGATAAAATAGAGGTATGAAAATAACGCTACAAATCAAATGTCCTACCTGTCTAAGTAACAATATAAAGAGAAATGGCATCAAAGTAGATGGGAAACAAAACCATCAATGCAAAGATTGCAAACGTCAGTTTATTGGTGATCATGCATTAAGCTATCAAGGGTGTAACTCAGGTATTACCGGCAAGATATTACATTTAATGGTCAGAGGAAACGGTGTAAGAGATATTGCTGAAGTCGAGCGTATCAGCATTGGCAAGGTATTACGAACCTTAAGTGAATCGATCTATCAGATTCAGCCTAAACAAAGCAACTACGAATGTCTTGAAGTCGATGAACTCTGGACTTTTGTAGGGAATAAGAAAAATAAACAATGGCTTATTTATGCCTACCATCGAGAATCTGGAGAAATTGTTGCTTATGTTTGGGGTAAGCGGGATTTAGCAACGGTTCAACGTCTTAAAGCTAGACTTAAAAAGCTTGGGGTTCAATATGCTCGAATTGCGAGTGATCCCTGGGATAGTTTTATCACAGCATTTCAATGTTGCAAGCAAGTGATCGGTAAGTTTTTTACCGTCGGTATTGAAGGTAACAACTGTAGAATTCGTCATCGAATCAGGCGTGGATTTAGGAGAAGTTGCAACTTTTCTAAAAAGCTCGAAAATCATTTTAAAGCCTTTGATTTGACTTTCTTTTACCTTAATAACGGATTTGTTTAACGCCAGCATACTTTTTGAAACACCACC
>NZ_JAKTID010000043.1:0-137327 GCF_027854795.1 Acinetobacter sp. AOR34_HL
TAGGGTCTGTTGACATTTACTGTTCATAATTAAACCTATAAAGGTAGCCATAAAAATATACAGGCTAAGGCAACAGCACTTTGATAATTTCTTTTGAGCTTGTCATATCGAGTAGCTATCCCTCTAAATTGTTTTAATCTACAAAACATATTTTCAACTAAATGCCTGATTTTATATAAATACCAGTCCATATGATCATTGTTCGATTGGCTATTTATTTTCTTTGGTATATTCGCTTTTGTTCCTGTTTTTCTGATCTGCTCACGCAGTGGTTCTGAATCATAGCCTTTATCTGCGCATACCACTTCTGTCTCTTTTAAATCTAATGTTGCTATTAAATCAGGTGCAACTTTGATGTCATGTGTAGTGCCATCGGTAATCATGAAATCAATAGGATTGCCATGTGAATCAACAATCAAATGTATTTTTGAGGAGTTTCCTCCTACACTTTTAGAAATGGATTGATTCGCTATACCGGCAGAATGTTGATGAGCACGTACGTGAGAGCCATCAATAAAAATCCACTCCATATCGGGGCATGATGCTAATAATTTGAATAATCTAAGCAACTTACCGCTGCTTGACCAACGATTAAAACGTTTGAAAATAGAGTTTGATTGACCGAAATAGGAAGGAATATCTCGCCACGGACAGCCTGTTCTAATTCTATAGAGAATAGCTTCAATAAAATTACGTAAATTTGAGTTGTGATGAATAGATAAATTACGCAAAATAGTTTTCAACTTTTGCCAGTGTTGATCTGTCAGCATGGTACGAGGCATAGCGAATAGTAAAATTGGGTTTGGCGATTTGATTTTACTACTTCGCTATTTTTTTAAGCTAAAAGTGTCAACACACCCTATGCTTTTTGGCGGATTAAATTACACAAAAGCCTTTAGATATGTCATAATTCAACACAATTTAAATATTTTATTCTCGGTATTTTTTTTATGAATCTGGAGCGGGTCGATCTCAATTTATTAATTTATCTTGATGTACTACTTCGTGAAAAAAATGTCACACGCGCAGCAGAACAATTAGGCGTTACTCAGCCTGCCATGAGTAATATTCTAAGAAGATTGCGTAATCTATTCAATGACCCCCTGCTTATTCGCTCTTCAGAAGGTATGACTCCAACTGAACGTGCTTTAGAACTACAACCCCGTATTCGTGATGCCCTTTCTGATCTATCAATGATCTTAGAGCCGCGAACTGAATTTAGACCCTATACAAGTAATCGCGTTTTCCGAATCATGACATCGGACTATGCTGAAGCAACTTTAGTACCGAGATTAGTTAAAGCTCTTCGTTCTGAAGCACCAAACGTTGTACTCGACTTTTTAACTCCAAGTGATGTTTCATATCGTGATATGGAACAAGGTAAAGTTGATTTAGCAATTAACCGTTTTAATGAAATTCCTCAAAGCTTCCACCAAGTGTTAGTTTGGCGTGATAGCTTTAGCTGTATCCTTAATGACAAACATCCAGCTGTCACCCACCTCAATTTAAAAAGCTATTTAGATGCTCAACATATTTGGGTTTCTAAAACTGGCATGGGCGTGGGTTTTGGTGTTAACCCTGATAAACAAGCTGGTTTGGGCTGGATTGATCAAGCCTTAGAGCGGATTGGTCAACGACGTAAAATTTCAGTATTTACACGTCATTATCAAATGCCAGCGCTTTTAGCTCAAAATGTAGATTTGATTGCGACGCTACCAACACGTATGGCGCGCCTTCAAACTCAAAATCCGAAATTAGTCATCAAAGACCCTCCATTTTATATTCCAGAATTTGAATTAAAAATGGCATGGTGCCCTTTACTCCACCACCATCCTGCACATCGTTGGTTAAGACAATTAATTTTATTTGTCGCACGCCAAATGATTGAGGAAGAAAACCGTGAATTTTTTATAAATAATTCACAATTTTCACAATACTAAAACAAGCTATTGTAAAAATATTGCGAGTTTGTTGAAATATCAGCAAATTCTACTTCTTTTGAGAATATGCTGTTTTCATAAATAAGATTATTACACTGAGGTAAAGATTGAGTTACCTCAGTGCTTTTTTTGTGTTACAACATATTCATAATAATGATGAACCACAGGTGATATGTGAGTCTCTTCCAAAATATTATAGTTATTATTCTACTGATTTCAGCAGCTGGTTTTTTATCACTTACTGAAATTGCACTTGCAGGTGCTCGAAAAGTTAAATTAAAAATCCTCGCAGAATCAGGTGAAACCCGCGCACAAAAAGTTTTGGATTTACAAGAACAATCCGCTGATTTCTTTGCCGCATCACAAATTGGTTTAAATGCAGTTGCGATTCTGGGTGGTATTCTAGGTGAAGCAGCTTTTCGTCCATTTTTTGTAGAAATGATTAAAGGTTTTTATGCTGGTCCTTGGTTAGAAACCATTGGTTTTGCCCTATCATTTACTATGGTCACTTCACTATTCATTTTATTTGCTGATTTAATGCCAAAACGCTTGGCAATGATCGCTCCAGAAAAAATTGCAATTAGCGTTATTGATCCCATTCAAGTTTTTATCAAGGTTTGCAAACCCTTAGCTTGGGGAATTAATGCGATTGCAAACTTGTTATTTCGCTTATTTAAGGTAAATACCATTCGTGATGACAACATTACCTTTGATGATATTTCAGCAGTAATGGATGCAGGTGCACAAGCAGGCGTATTACAAAAGCAAGAACATCACTTTATTGAAAATGTATTTGAACTTGAAGAACGAACTGTTCCCTCAAGTATGACTACACGTGAAAACGTGGTTTATTTTACTTTGACGGAACATGAAGATAGCATCCGTCAAAAGCTAGCTGAATATCCTTATTCAAAATTTGTTGTGTGTAATGAACATATCGACCAAGTTATTGGTTATGTCGACGCTAAAGATATTTTAATTCGTATCTTAAACAAGCAATCCTTCACACAATTGAATGAATCAACTATTCGTAATGTACTCATTATTCCAGACACACTCACCTTATCTGAACTACTAGACCGTTTTCGCTCAACTAAAGAAAAATTTGCTGTTGTTATCAATGAATATGCTTTAGTCGTTGGTGTTATCACCCTGAGCGACATTATGATTACCGTTATGGGTGATTGGGTCACACCAATGGATGAAGAGCAACAAATTATTAAACGTGATAATCACTCTTGGTTAATTGATGGCAGCACACCAATTGAGGATGTAAAACACGTTCTAGAAATTGAAGAGTTTCCAGAAAATGAAAACTACGAAACGATCGCTGGTTTCATCATGTATCGTTTGCGTAAGATCCCTCGCCCTGCGGATGCGGTAGAATATGCAGGATTTAAATTTGAAGTCGTCGATATTGATCATTATAAAATTGACCAATTGTTGGTAACTCAGATTATGCCAAATCAAGAGAATGCTTTAAAAGATCACGAAGAATAATGTAAATAAAAAAGCCCAATATTGGGCTTTTTATTTAAAAATAAACCAAACAAGCATAGCGATTAAAAAAAGAACAGTAACTAAAAACTGAATACCACTGCGACTACGTTGAGCCAATTGTTCTTGTATAAATACTTGCTCATTTGGGTGAGTATCTAAATAACGATCTACTAAATCTTTACACTCTTTCAGACCTAGACCCGTTTTTTCACGTGTTATTTTTATCGCATCAATTAATTTACCTGACCTTAATGCAATTAAAGCTTCATGTGGTAACTCTTCCATTTGAGTCATGTGCCAAACATCCTTGTTATTCTAATCCATTAATTTATAAAAATTTTATATGATAATTATTTAGTTACCACCATACAAAGAAATTAGTTCATCTAATGTCGCTTGATAATGAATAAGAATATCTTCTGATAAAATTTTATATGCATTATCAAATTGCACCATTGGCCAACCTTCTTTCCAAAAGGGGAAAATATTATGCAAACCTTCTGTCACAATTGCATCTTCGCGTGTGATAGCTTGAGAAACCTGAGATAAAACTTGAGCTGTTTCTGCCCCATCAATTGCTAAATAATCAATACCACGTACTTTTAAGATTCGGATACGATCTTTTTTATAACGTATTTTTTTGGCCTGTCCTGCATTTAGCCCCAAAGCTAAAGTAACAGCCTCTACAAACTTCTCTTCAAAACTATTATTCAGCGCAACCAAAGCATTTTTGTGTGCTTCTTGACGACCAACTTTCCCACCATTACGAATGATCTCTTTAGCTTCAACATCAAGCTCATCTTTTTTCATAGACTGTAAAATGTCTAAAATTTCGATATCGCTTAAATACTCAGGAGATTGTTCAGTCATGGGAGTCCAAATACAAAAATTCAAAGCGCTATTGTCGCATAAAAGTAAAATTAAAACAGAACTAAAATATTCTTATGTAAAGCATAAAAAGATGAAATAAAAAGTTAATTGTACTCTGGATGAATAATTTACTTAACGCCTAAGCATTTATAATCTATAAAAAAAACCCGCTTTCGCGGGCTTTTATAAATCAGTTCAGATAATTATAAACGAACTAATTCAACAATTTGTTCTGCTGCTTCTTCAACAGTTTCAACAGTTAGGTCTGTATCCGTACCTTCAACGATAGTTGTAATGACAACAACACCTGTTTCACGTAACAAATTGATCTGATCAACTGATAATGTAGATTTTGCAATCGCCACTACACCCTGTTGGATCAATAAACTTTCTAAGGCTTGAGCATTTTCGATTAATTGTGCAGAAATACCTATCACCGCAGGTTTCTGACCTAAACGAGCAGCACGATCTTCTGCAGTAACTGGATTACTATGCGCAGTCCACTCAACAGCAGCTTCAACCATACCTGCACCAACCGTAACGTTGCTTAAACGGTCAATAAAGATAAATGAACCTGTATAACGACTGTCTTGGTATTGATCAAATACAACTGGTGCATCAAACTCAATAACCACATCAGCAATTGCATTCAACTCAAGCTCTTCAACTTGTGTATGTTCAAGTGTATTGACATTAACTCGGAAATTAATCGCTGTAACTTTAGCTGGTACAGTTTGAGTACCAATCTTCACGTTATAAAGTTTGCCTTTAACTAAAGGATGTTCAGTCATCCAAACAACTGAAGCACGAACGCTACGTGAAATTAAAGGTTGCTCGCCTGCACGAACCAATACATTACCACGTGAAATATCAATTTCATCATTCAATGTAAGAGTCACTGCTTGACCAGCAGCAGCACTTTCAAGATTTCCATCAAAAGTTACAATTTCTTTAACTGTTGATTTCTTACCTGACGGTAGTGCTACGATTTCATCGCCTACTTTGATTTCACCAAGCGCAATCGTTCCTGCAAAACCACGGAAATCAAGGTTTGGACGATTCACATATTGAACAGGGAAACGGAATTCATGTTTATTCGATTCACGTTTAATTTCCACTGATTCAAGAATATCCATCAGTGTTTGACCTTTGTACCAAGGTGTACTTACAGATGGATTTACAACGTTATCGCCATTGAGTGCTGAAATTGGAACAAAGACGATATTTTCTGGACGGCGGTTGCCTAACTGATTTACAAACGCATCATATTCAACTTGAATTTCATTGAATCGAGTTTCAGAAAACTCAACCAAATCCATTTTATTGATCGCAACTACGATATTTTTGATGCCGAGTAAACTTGCAATGAAGGTATGACGACGTGTTTGTGTTTGAACACCATATCGCGCATCAATCAAAATGATTGCAAGATCAGCAGTTGAAGCACCAGTCGCCATGTTGCGCGTGTATTGCTCATGCCCTGGTGTATCCGCGATGATGAACTTACGTTTCTCAGTTGAGAAATAACGATACGCAACATCAATAGTAATACCTTGTTCACGTTCAGCTTGTAGACCATCTACAAGTAGTGCAAGGTCAGGTGCATCACCTGTTGTACCTACTTTTTTACTGTCTCGAGTAACTGCTTGCAATTGATCTTCATAGATCAACTTTGAATCGTAAAGTAAACGACCAATAAGCGTTGATTTACCATCATCCACGTTACCGCAAGTCAAAAAGCGTAGCAGGTCTTTATTTTCGTGCTGTTTTAAATACGCCAAGATGTCTTGGCTAATAAGATCTGATTGATGAGACATTGCTCAAAACTCCACATATTCTTTAGAAATCATTTTTAATTTCCCTAAATCCTTCTTTCTAAAAGAGATTTACTTTAGGAAATTAGAAGTAACCTTCCTGCTTTTTCTTTTCCATCGAGCCAGCTTCATCATGGTCAATCATTCGACCTTGGCGTTCTGAACTAGTGGCCAAAAGCATTTCCTGAATAATTTCAGGCAAGGTATCTGCTTCCGATTCGACTGCACCTGTTAATGGATAACAGCCTAATGTACGGAAACGCACCGATTTCATTTGTGGAACTTCACCCTCTTTTAAACGCATACGCTCATCATCTACCATGATCAACGTACCACTACGCTCTACAACTGGGCGAACAGCTGAGAAATAAAGAGGAACAATTTGAATGTTTTCTAGATAGATATATTGCCAAATATCTAACTCAGTCCAGTTAGATAATGGGAATACTCGAATGCTTTCCCCTTTGTTTACTTTACCGTTGTAAAGATTCCAAAGTTCTGGACGTTGGTTTTTAGGATCCCAACGGTGTTTCGTATCACGGAATGAATAAACACGTTCTTTCGCACGTGATTTCTCTTCGTCACGACGTGCACCACCAAAGGCAGCATCAAATTGGTATTTATCCAAGGCTTGTTTTAAGCCCTGAGTTTTCATGATATCCGTATATTTTGAACTACCGTGATCAAATGGGTTAATCCCAGCATCACGTCCTTCTTTGTTCTGATGAACAATCAAATCAAAGCCATGTGTTTTCGCCATGTTATCGCGGAAAGCAATCATGTCCTTAAATTTCCAACCCGTATCCACATGTAGTAATGGGAATGGGAGTTTCGCTGGATAGAAAGCTTTTAATGCTAGATGAAGCATAACCGCCGAATCTTTACCAATCGAGTAAAGCATCACAGGGTTTTCAAACTCAGCAGCAACTTCACGGATGATGTGAATACTTTCAGCCTCAAGCTGTTTGAGGTGAGTTAATCTATTCTCAGTCATGTACACTTCCTCCTTTATTCATGCTACCCATAAAATCTATAAGCGGTCTTACACCACCACTTGGAAGACCGTGTGGAGGAACGAGTATCATAACAACTCCAATTTTTCGTGATATCGATGTTATTACCAGAACTTAATTAATGATCTAGTAAGGTTTATTCATTATAATAATTTAGAGAGAGTTCTTTAGCTTGTTTTTTCATATCAATATGCAAAATTATGATATGAATATATAACTTCATTATAAAAGTGAAACCGTCTATTTTAATTCTAGAGTAAGAAAAGAAACCTGTTTCAGCTTCTTTTCTTGGGATTATGATGTTTAAAATTAGAAACGGAACATGTTACGTTCTAATGGAATTTCAACACCTACAGAAACACCACCATCATTGCCATTTAAATCTGAATCACTTACCCAACCATTAATCTTAAGTGGAATTGTTGGCTTTAAATAGTGTGTCCAAGTCAAGTCTAAACCTTTCACAGTATCATCTTTTGGAAATGCAGCATTAATCGTCAAATTAGATTGATTCACTTTGGCATAGATCGCACGCCCACTTAAGCGATTCATTACATCAAAACGAATATCACCGCCGACTGAGTACATTTGTCCATCGCCACCTATTGCATGACCTAATGGGAAACCATGTTGATAATAACCATCAGTGTACTGATGATGGTTATAAGAAATTCCCTTTGCTTTTCCGTTTGTTCGTGTATCTGCCCATTCAGCATAAAGTTGATATGGCATATTTTTGTAACTCGAAGAGAAATCAGCACCAGCTAGGTAAAGATATTTAGCTGGTAAACCACCAGCCTCATCTTCACCGACAAATTGAGTATATAAGCTCATTGGAACATTCAACAACGGTTGCAGTAATAAACGCCCATCAAAACCAGCGATTTGGTTTGATGCATTTTCATCACCAGTACAACCGCTATCATCACAACCATTGTCTTTACCAATCATTGCATTCCAATAAGCTTTAAAACTATTTGGCTGACCTTTACCACTAATCTGAACTGTACGTGAAGCTCCCAATTCAAGATACGGCAAAGGTTGTGCAGTTAAACGTAATCCAATCAATTTTGCATCTGGTACAGCTTTATAGTCATCTAATTGACCTGCAAAAGCCTGATATTGCCAAGGTCCAATCCAAGACAACCATTTTGTTTCAAAAGCATCTTGAACTGCACGTTGTACAGTCACACCATATACAGGGCGACTTGCATCGCCACGAATTAAGCTACCATCATGCCCTGGTCCCCAATAAGTTGGAATTTGACCTGCAATAACCCATTGATTCCAAAGCTTACCTGCTATATAAGAACCCTCTACATTTGCATCATTTCCATTATCAATTAATGGATCTTTTTCACCATTTACACGAAGTTTAGCATCCCAATTGTCACCACCAGCATTCAATTCAGCTGCGATTTGATATTGAGATTTTTGGTTATCACCAAATGCTTGAGGAACTGTCTTTAAATCCGTACCAGCATGCAAACCCACTTTTACAGTTGCATTGTCTGCCTGCAAAGTGTTTATCACAGAGTTCACAACTTTTTGCTGTGTATTATTAGTCACTTTCGCTTGTGACAACGCTCTTTGAATTTCATCACCACTTAACGGCCATGTAGATGTACTGATTTGAATGACACCTTGCTGGTTTAACCAATTTAGATCAGTACGTAAATTTTCATCGTTGAGCACTAAGCCTTGCGCAAAAATAGTGGATGAAAACGAGGCAAATAATGCGATAGAAAGCTATTTTTTTAGAAACATGTCCAAACTGTTCTCAACTTTATTTATGAGCACATAATCGTTTTTTTAGAGACACATTTCAATCCTCTAACCAAACAATTACATTTCTTAACGCAGAAAACAAAGAAGCCACTCTTAAGAGTGGCTTCTTTTATTAATCAGTCAAATGTTTAATCTTTACGACGCATATGCGGGAATAAAAGTACATCACGAATACTTGGGGCATTCGCAAACAACATAACGAGACGATCAATACCAATACCTTCACCTGCTGTTGGCGGTAAACCGTATTCTAGTGCTTCAATAAAGTCCGCATCGTAATGCATTGCCTCATCATCACCAGCATCTTTCTCAGCAACTTGGGCTTGGAAACGCTTTGCTTGATCGATTGGATCATTTAATTCTGAGAAACCATTTGCTAACTCACGTCCACCGATGAAAAACTCGAAACGATCAGTAATATGTGGATTATCATCATTACGACGTGCAAGTGGAGAGGTTTCAGCAGGATATTCGGTGATAAATGTTGGCTGACGCAGCTTAGTTTCAACTGTTTCTTCAAACACGATGGTTTGTAACTTACCTAAACCAAAGCCTGGCTTAACCTGCTCTTTTAATACTTCTTGAGTAAACTTAGCCAAGAAATCACGGTCATTTACATTTTCAGGCGTGAAATCTGGATTGTGTTCAAGAATCGCATCAAACATTGAGATTTTCTTGAATGGACCTTTAAAGCTATATACTTCTTCACCATAAGGTACATCTGTTGTACCCAAGATATCGATTGCAAGTTTCTCAAGCATATTCTCAGTCAATGCCATCAGATCTTTATAATCAGCATATGCTTGGTAGAACTCAATCATCGTAAATTCGGGGTTGTGACGAGTTGAAACACCTTCGTTACGGAAATTACGGTTGATTTCAAATACACGTTCAAAACCACCTACCACTAAACGTTTTAAGTAAAGCTCAGGCGCAATACGTAAATAAAGTTCCATATCTAAAGCGTTGTGGTGTGTTACAAATGGTTTTGCAGATGCACCTCCAGGAATAACATGCATCATTGGCGTTTCAACTTCCATGAAACGCTCATTGGTTAAAAATGCACGAATACCTGCAACAACTTTGGCACGAATTTCAAATGTTTTTCTTGTTTCTTCGTTGACAATAAGATCTAAATAACGTTTACGGTATTTTGCCTCGGTGTCAGTTAAACCGTGGAATTTATCTGGTAATGGGCGTAATGATTTGGTTAGTAATTCAAAACCTTCAAGATGCACATATAAGTCACCCTTACCTGAACGACCAATATAACCTTCTGCAGCAATAATATCGCCAAGGTCTAAGCTTTTTATTGTTTCTAAAATATCAGCAGCTAAACCTTTACGATCAACATAAAGTTGGATACGACCAGTCATATCCTGAATCACCATAAATGATCCGCGGTTCAGCATGACACGACCAGCAACTTTTACATAAACCTTTTCACCGCCTTCAATTTGCGCTTTATCTAAATCTTTAAATTGCTCTTGCAAATCAGCAGCATAGTGCTCACGTTTAAATGTGTTTGGCCAAGGGCTTTTGCCAGTTTGTTTGGCAGTATCTTGGATTTGCTTTAATTTGGCATGACGCTGTGCGATTAAATCGTTTTCGGAAAGTGTCTGTTCAGAAGTCGATTGAGCGTTTTGTTGCGTCATCTCTGCCTCGATTAAGTAAAAAATGAAGTGACATAGAATAGCAGATCACAACCCATTTTCGTATTGTTTCAACCAGACAATTCAAAAAAATGAAGATTTTATCAAATTTTCAAACTGATACTTTGCAAATTTAGAACAAAAACCCAAGCCGAATTAGTCTCATTTTTCTGCTAAATGTTTAACCATCGCCAATCCTTGATCAAAACCATTATTCATCATTTCTTCGTATTCAGGTTGAATATCGCCTTCTACATGAAGTTGCGTTTCTCCATTGTAATCAACCAACAAATATTTTTCCAAAGAGCCAGCCCAAGCTTTCACATCCTCACTATCAAAATCCTCTTGATCATCTTTAATCATCCCGAGGTGCTTGAAAACAATTTCATTCGGCTCATCTATTCGTTCTATTGTCGATACCATCCCATTTCCATCACCATCAGTAAAATAGGTTTTACCACCTACTTTCCAATCAGACTTCATTTGAGAATCACAAGAAAAGAATTTTGTCCAAACATTATAGGTTTCAGTTCCCCATAATATGTCCCAGACTCTTTCAGGGGTCGCATAAATTTTAATGTTGTAACTCAGCGTTTTCATAAATATAACGTCCTTATTATTGTGATAATTCATCATAACTGATTTTCAAATGTATGTTTTTTATTCAAACCAAACTTATACGTTTCATTATTTTCAGCAAATAATAAAGTCCTCGATATAAAAATAATTAGAGTAATTGCTCAAATAACAAGACTTTCGGCCCAAATTGCCATACCACTTTTTACATAAATGATTAAACTCTTGCATTTACTTTACTTAAATGTCGTTCTGCGTAAAAATCTAACTCCCGATCAACACAAGTTAGTTCTATTGCAGCGATCGTAACGACATTATGGAATAGTTTTACTGAAAGGCAATTTGAGCATACCTATCAGTTTGGAGAGTCACATGAAAAAATATCAATGTATCGTTTGTGGTTGGATTTATGACGAAGCAGAAGGCTGGCCACAAGACGGCATTGCAGCAGGGACAAAATGGGAAGACATCCCAGATGATTGGACTTGCCCAGATTGCGGCGTTTCAAAAGCTGATTTTGAAATGGTTGAAATCTAAATAGAACTAAAAGACCATGATCATCATGGTCTTTTTTTCTTATGTTTTATTTTTAAATTAAAAAAATTGGAGAATGTAATGCATCCTATCGTCATCATCGGATCAGGCATGGCTGGTTATACTGTTGCACGAGAATTCCGTAAATTGAGTCCTGAACAAGAACTCATGATGATCTGCGCGGATGATGCGGTAAACTATGCTAAACCAACATTATCCAATGCTTTTGCAGGTAATAAAGCACCTGAACAAATTGCTCTAGGTGATGCTGCTAAAATGGCAGCCCAACTCAATATGCGTATTGAAGCGGCAACTTTGGTAAAAGAAATTCATCCAGAAAACCATGAAATCACGTTAGAAAAAAATGGTGAGATTTTTAAACAAGCCTATTCAAAATTAGTTCTTGCAGTGGGTGCAAATCCGATTCGTTTAGCAATTGCAGGCGATGGTAGTGAAGATATTCACGTGGTCAACTCATTGGTTGACTATAGTGTATTCCGTGAAAATCTAGCAAAGCGCAAAGACAAACGCGTAGTGATTCTCGGAGCTGGATTGATTGGCTGTGAATTTGCGAATGACTTATTACATAGTAACTATGACGTTACGGTCATTGATTTAGCACCTCAACCACTTGGACGCTTATTACCAACTCATGTTGCTGAAGCATTTAAAACCAACTTAGAAGAAGCTGGGATTAAATTTGCACTTTCAACTACAGTTGAGAAAGTTACCAAAATTAATGATGGTGAAGACTACGCTGTGACTTTGGCGAATGGACAAACTTTGGTTGCAGATATTGTTCTTTCTGCTATCGGTTTACAACCAAACACTGCTTTAGCCAAAGCTGCCGATATTCAAACTAGTCGAGGTATTATCACAAATACACTACTAGAGACCAATCAAGCTGATATCTATGCAGTGGGTGACTGTGCTGAAGTAAATGGAACTTTGCTTCCATACGTCATGCCTATCATGCAACAAGCACGTGCTTTAGCAAAAACTTTAAGTGGTCAAAGCACAAATGTTCATTACCCTGCTATGCCAGTTGCGGTAAAAACACCAGCTGCACCTCTTACTGTTTTACCTGCACCAATTGATGTTGAAGTGAATTGGGAAACTGAAGAGTTTGATGATGGTATGCTTGCTAAAGCAACTGATGCTGAAGGGACATTAAGAGGTTTTGTTTTATTAGGTGCAACTGCTGGTAAACAGCGTTTAACTTTAACTAAACTCGTACCGGACTTGATTCCTGCTCAAGCTTAAGGTTTAAATAAGAGAGTTTATTGAGAAATGAGTTCCAATAAACTCTCTTCCGAAAGTAGATAAAAACAATTCAACTTGGAATGAATACCATGAACAGCGCACTTCAATTTAATGTCTCTCCTTATGCTCCATTTATGCAAGAAACCAAAGTTACTTTGGGTAATGGCATTGAGTTACATGTTGAAGTTGGGGGAAATCCTGAGCATCCAACAATTTTGTTGGTGATGGGTTTAGGCGCGCAAATGCTGTTTTGGCCAGATTTTTTTTGCAAATCCCTAATTGATCAAGGATTTCGTGTTATTCGATTCGATAATCGTGATATTGGTTTATCTTCAAAAGTTCGTCATAAAGGACAACGGCTGAATACCATGAAACTCATGAGTCGATTCATGGTCGGATTAACGAATGAAGGTGCGCCCTACACGCTTTATGATATGGCTGACGATGTAGCTATGCTAATAGATCAGCTAGGTTTAGAAAAAACCTATATTATCGGTGCCTCTATGGGTGGCATGATTTCACAAATCGTAGCAGCTAAATATCCAGAAAAAGTTGAGAAAATCGGTCTTTTATTTACAAGTAATAATCAGCCGTTTTTACCACCACCTTTTCCGAAACAGCTCTTTAGCTTAATTGGAAAACCTGAAGCTCATGATGAAGATGCGATCGTCAATCATAGTTTAAAAGTATTTCATATTATCGGCTCTCCTGGATACGTTAACCAAGTAGAAGCAATTCAGACTATTCGTAAACTATATCGTCGTAGTTTCTACCCAGCGGGTGTACTTCAACAATTTTTAGCAATATTATGTACAGGTTCATTGCTGCCACTCAATAAGACTATTAATCAACCAACATTAGTGGTACACGGTTCAAAAGATCGCTTATTACCGCCAAGTCATGGGAAAGCGGTTGCAAAAGCGATTTCTGGTGCTAAGTTTGAATTAATTCATGGAATGGGGCATGATATTCCTGCACATTTCATTCCTCAACTTAGTGGTTTGTTTGCACATCACTTTAAATCATCACACTAGGACACTATGGCTGCATTACCCTCATTAAGACAGCTATCATATTTAGTTACGTTGTCAGAAACTTTACATTTTACTGAAGCAGCTCGTCGATCATTTGTTACCCAATCAACATTATCGGGTGGCATTATGGAATTGGAGCGTCTTTTAGGTGGCGTCTTAGTTGAGCGTGATCGTCAAAACGTCCGTTTGACTCCTCTAGGTGAACAGGTTGTTGCCCGTGCGCGTGTATTACTAGCTGATGCACAAGATTTGATGCGCCTAAGCCGAGAAATGAGCGAACCATTAACAGGTGATTTGCATCTTGGAATTATTCCTACAATCGCACCTTTTATCTTGACGCAACTTTTAGATGAAGTTCATCGTCAACTTCCTAAAATACAACTTCATCTACATGAAGCACAAAGTGAGAAAATTGTCGAAAAATTAGAACACGGCAATTTAGATATGATCGTTCTTGCTTTGCCATTCGATACTCGTGGTTTAAAAGTTGCTGAAATCGCTAAAGAAAACTTATTTGTTGTTTACAATAAAAAAGATAAGAATGCGGCTGAAGCAACTTCGTTAGATGATTTGGATTTAACACGTCTCATGCTTTTAGAAGAAGGACATTGTTTACGTGATCATACACTGAGTGCTTGCCCAGTCGGCGAACGTAAAAATGATCACCGTTTAAAAGCGAGTTCACTACCAACGCTTGTTGAAATGGTGTCTTCTGATTTAGGTTTTACTTTATTACCTGAGATTGCTTTGAAGAACAGTATGATTCAGTTTAATGAAGAGATTGCTGTCAAATCGATCGGTGATGCCCCAAGCCGCACACTCGCTTTAGTAACTCGCAAAAGTACTCCTCTACAAAGCGAGTTCGATGTGATTTTTCAGATTTTGAAGAAAATCACTGCGCATCTAGAATAAAATAAAATGCCTGTAATATGAATTACAGGCATTTTTTTAAAGAAAAACAGTAAAAATTTCTATTTTATTTCCAATAAATTTACTTGCTCAACCTGTACATCACTCATGCGTCGACCTTGATCTAATAATTGGTCAAAATAAGACTCAACCACTTTGGCTTGATCAGCTGTATTTTCAACTTTATACATGTTTTGACGAAATTCGTTGCTAGAGCGTAAACCTTTCGTATACCAAGCAATATGTTTACGGGCTATGCGGCATCCTGAGTATTCACCATAAAATTGATATAGTTCGGCTAAATGCCCCATTAAAACTTGTTTCACTTCTACAATTTCTGGGGCCGCCAAGTGTTCCCCTGTCTCAAGATAATGTGCGATTTCTCTAAAAATCCATGGTCGTCCCTGAGCTGCACGCCCGATCATAACAGCATCAGCACCAGTATAATCCAAGACATATTTAGCCTTTTCAGGACTATCGATATCGCCATTCGCAATCAAGGGAATATGTATGTTTTTTTTAACTTCACGAATTAATTCATAGCGAGCGGTATTTAAATACATATCTTCACGTGTACGACCATGTAAAGCTAAAGCTGCTATACCTGCATCCTCGGCACGCTTCGCGACACGAAGAATATTTTCCTCACCATTTAAAAAGCCAAGGCGTGTTTTTAAAGTTACAGGCACATCCACTGCTGCAACGACAGCATCTAAAATCCTTGCTACGAGATCTTCATCTTGGAGTAAAGCCGAACCCGCGAGTTTATTACATACTTTTTTCGCAGGACATCCCATATTAATGTCAACGATTTGCGCGCCATTCGCAACCTGATATCGTGCAGCTTCAGCAAGTTGCTCTGGATCAGAGCCCGCTATTTGTGCTGAAATTGGAGCAAGTTCACCGTCAAAATTAGCTCTGTACAAACTTTTTTTGCTCATGCGAAGCGTTTTATCAGCGGTCATCATTTCACTAACCGCATGACCTGCACCAAAGTATTTACATAAGGTTCTGAACGGCCTATCGGTTACACCCGCCATAGGTGCGACAATCAAATTATTTGACAGTTGATATGGACCAATATACATATATTTTCTTACAAATTCTGATCAACATAGTATACTTCATTCGCCCATTCAGCTCATCTTTTTATGCGGTGTTGCACTGATTATGAATAAATCGACTTCGACTCATCCCTTTTTCAAGACTATTAGCATCTTAACTGCGTGCATAAGCTTAGCCGCTTGTGGTGATAATGCTTGGTGGTCAAGTGACAAAGATCCTGAGATGGAGGCTGATCAAATCAGAAAGGTCATTCCTGCACGTGTAAATGATCGTGAATCTTGGTCTCAAGATATTTTCGATATTATGCAAGAGCTAAGCATTCCTAAAACTAAGCAAAATGTATGTAGTATTGTCGCTGTAGTCGATCAAGAATCGAACTTTGTTGCTGACCCTACAGTACCTGGATTAGGTGCAAAAGCGGTTGAGGAAATTAACTCAAGACTAAAAGAAAAGTTCGAAGCAAAACTTGGCGAAAAAATTGGTGGCACAGTCGCTGGTTATTTTGAAGATGTACTCAAAAACCAACCTTCACCAGAAAACAACTATATGAGCCAGATGCGTAAAGTACAAACTGAACGCGAATTAGACTTACTCTATCGAGAAATTTTCGATTACATGGCTCAACATTATCATGTGAGTGCATTAACAGGCGCAGCCAAACTGGTTGGGCAAGACATTGGTGAGAAGTTAAATCCAATCACCACATTAGGCTCAATGCAAGTACATATCAATTATGCAAAAGAGCATAAACGTAAAGCTGGAGGCATAGCCGAGTTACGCAATGATCTTTACACTCAGTATGGCGGTCTATACTACGGTATTCATCGTTTAATGGAATACCCTGCTAATTATGATGAAGCAATTTATCGATTTGCAGATTATAACTCTGGAATGTATTCGAGCCGTAATGCTGCCTTCCAAAAAATGCTAGGTGCATTAACAGAAGCTGAAATTAGTTTAGATGGTGACTTACTCCTATACAATAAAGACGGTGATGTAAGATCTACACAAAGCCAAACTGAAAAAGAATTAATTGCTGTTTTTGCTCAAAATAATGTATTGGTAACTCCACGACAAATTCGTGCCGATCTGAAAAAAGAAAAAGAGAAAAAATTTGAAGATACTCAAACTTACTTAGCTGTTCAAAAACTTTATCAAAAGAAAACCAACAAAGAACCAATGTATGCTGTCATGCCTCAAGTGGTCATTTCAGGGCCTAAATTGAGTCGTGATTACAACACAAATTGGTTTGCAAGTCGTGTTAACGGGCGTTATGAGCAATGCATGCTAAAAGCAAAAAGAATCAAACTATAAATCTTGCACTCTTCGATTTTGACGGGACTTTATATCCCAAAGATAGTTTTAGTGGGTTTATCTTTTATACCCTTTCAAAACGTCATATTGTAAAAAATGGCTTGAAAATTCTGCCATGGATTCAAGCCTATTATTTAAATTTATATCCAGCACATGCAATGAGACCAAAACTTTATCAAAGCATGTTCAAAGGTATTCCCGTCGATTTTGTAGATCAACTATCGCAAGATTATGCAAAAAAAATAATTAAAAAACTTGATTCAAATTTAATGAAACAATTGCATAAACATCAACAACGTGGCGATCATATTGTGCTGGTTTCAGCTTCAATTGATTTATACCTTAAATATGTTTGTAAATTTTTAAATATCGAACTTATTTGTACAGTAACTGAAATACAAAATGGTCATTTAACTGGTTTTTATCAGTCAGAAGATTGTAGTCGAGAGCAGAAGAAACGACGTATATTGGATCAATATAATCTCTCTAATTATCAACATATTTATGCGTATGGTAACAGTGAAGAAGACTTAGAAATGCTATCTATTGCTGATTTTACCTATATGGTTGGCGAAGATAAGCCACTACCAAAAGTCGATGATTCTCAAGACCATGACATGTGGAAAAAAGTTAAAAAAATATAAAAAAAGCTCGCTTGAAGCGAGCTTTTTACACAGCAGAGTAAATTAATAAATCGCCATGTGATCACGATGGATCATTTCTAGTGAACGTGCTTCACCAAGTACTTGGTAGACTTTTTCGGAAGACAGTCCCTTAACCATTTCAGCTGAGCGCGAACTAAAATTCACACGACCAACGGCAATTCTAGCGCCACTCTTATCTACACATTCAACAACATCACCGCGATCAAAATGCCCTTCTATCGCCTTGACACCTACAGGTAATAAACTACGATGTTTAAGTTTGATCGCTTCAACTGCACCGTCATCTATAACTAAACGACCCGCTGTTTGCAAATGCGCAGCCAACCATTGCTGATGTGCTGTGACACGGTCATTATCAGTCGTAAATAAAGTGCCCAACATTTCACCCGCCATCAAACGAGCAAGTACATTTTCACTTTCACCACTGGCAATTAAAGTTGGACAACCAGATTTTGCAGCAAGGCGAGCTGCGCGAACCTTGGTAACCATACCACCACGACCAAGTACGCCACCACCGCCTGCCATTTCAAACAGCGTGTCATCTAATGCACGAACAGATGAGAATAATTTAGCATTAGGATTACTGCGTGGATCTGAATCAAACATCCCTTGTTGATCAGTCAAAATAATCAACAATTCAGCCTGAACTTGCCCCGCAACCATTGCTGCTAAAGTATCATTATCACCAAAACGAATTTCGTCAGTTGATACCGTATCATTCTCATTAATTACAGGAATGACTCGCCAATCGATTAAATTCTGTAGAGCATCACATGAGTTTAAATAGCGACGTCTGTCAGCTAGATCATCATGTGTAAGGAGTACTTGCGCAGTTTGGATACCATGCTGATCAAGTACGCTAGACCATGTATGAATCAGTCCCATTTGACCAATTGCAGCGCAAGCCTGCAAACTGGGTAGATCAGTGGGTCGACTCGCAAGCTTCATGCGTACCATCCCTTCTGCAACTGCTCCTGAAGACACGAGTATGATCTCGTGTCCAGCATTGTGTAGATCAGCAATTTGCTTCGCCCAGTGGGAGATCGCATTCAGATCTAAACCTTGACCATTTGCAGTGAGTAGAGATGATCCGATTTTAACAACGATTCGTTTACACGCATTGAGCTGACGTTGCCCATCGACCACTTCTATCATTTTATCCTCGGTTCACTAATCACGAACGTAGATACTTTCTACGCCGCCTTCATCTTCATCATCATCAAAATCTTCATCATCGTCCAAGTCAGCTTCACGCTGAGCTTTACGCATAGCACGATATGCTTCTTTTGCTGCGATGGTTTGTTCACGCGTTTCAGCTTCAAGCTGTTCACGTAATGCTTTAATTTCTGCAGCGTACTCTGGATCTTCAACTTCACGCTCACGTTGTTGCTCGATTTGATCCATTAAGTAATAAACAACTTCCTTAGTACCTTCTGCCATCAAACCAGAAGTTTTAAATACAGGACCAGTCCACTGCAATTCATCAAGAATGTGCTGACACCACTCATCTCTCGATTCTTCAGGAAGTTGATCAAGTTTATTTAATACAAGAACAATCGGAAGTTTTGCTAATGTCGGAGAGAATTTTTCTAATTCAGCTAAAATTGCACGTGCATTATAAGCTGGATCTGAACCATCAATTGGTTGTACATCAACAATATGCAGAAGAATACGTGTACGTGCCAAGTGCTTTAAGAAGCGAATCCCTAACCCTGCACCTTCAGCTGCACCTTCGATTAATCCAGGAATATCAGCCATAACAAATGAACGATGACGATCTGCATCTACAACACCAAGATTCGGAACCATCGTTGTAAATGGATAGTCAGCAACTTTTGGTTTTGCCGCACTTACAGCACGAATAAATGTCGATTTACCAGCATTCGGCATACCGAGTAAACCTACATCTGCTAAAACTTTCAATTCTAAACGAACTTCACGGTACTCACCTTTGATCCCGTGTGTACATTTACGTGGTGAACGATTGGTAGATGATTTGAAATGAGTATTTCCCAAACCACCATCACCACCGTTTGCCACTTTTACACGTTGACCGTCAGCAACTAAATCACCAATGATGTCGCCTGACTCGGTATCTACGATTGTTGTACCAACAGGTACTTTTAAAATAATGTCTTCGCCACCACGACCTGAACAGTTCGCACCTGAACCATTCTTACCACGTTCAGCACGGAAACGTCGTGTGTAACGATAATCAACTAGGGTGCTGGTATCATCATCGGCTTGAATATATATACTTCCGCCACGTCCCCCATCGCCCCCATCAGGGCCACCAAAAGGGACAAATTTTTCACGGCGAAAACTGGCTACGCCATTGCCACCGTCGCCAGCCTCTACGGTTATGACTGCTTCATCAACAAAGCGCATGTGCCAATCCTCTAAAATCTTAAAAGCGAACTATTTTGCCACATTTTAATAAATTTCTCGAATAGAATAATCAGCAAATGCATATCAAACGCTAAAAAAGAGTTTTTTGTTACCTTTAAGGCTTTACATTCTTCAATGGCAAATCCATTTTCATATCTAAATTCGCTTTTGTGTCTTGCACTGAGTTATACATGATTGCGTTGAATGAGGAAATATTACTCATATTGATAGCATCATTCATATAAAAGCTTGGCTTAAATTGATGTTTTACAGGAAGTGTAACCGATTCATCGAATCCAAAATGAACGGGACCATCAAACACAATTTTAACTGGAATGGTATATGTCCGCTTTAATTCAAATGGTATGTCTAACTTAACTGGCACATTCAATTTGAGTGGAAATTTAGGCAATAATTTATT
The DNA here is from genome assembly GCF_027854795.1 of Acinetobacter sp. AOR34_HL. Classification (NCBI taxonomy): domain Bacteria; kingdom Pseudomonadati; phylum Pseudomonadota; class Gammaproteobacteria; order Moraxellales; family Moraxellaceae; genus Acinetobacter; species Acinetobacter sp. AOR34_HL. The sequence goes on from NZ_JAKTID010000043.1 coordinate 20,747, forward strand.
TTGATAAATTAAATCAGTGGATGTTTCAATAGGCATAAGCTCATCCACTTTCAACATCGTCTGATAATTAATGTTGACCGTAATTGGTGTTTCAACTTCAAAACTCAAATCAGCTAAATATTTTCCTTTTAACGGCAATTGCAATGTGCGATCAATATCTAAAGTAGTTTGTAATTGACCTTCAGACCGAACTCGTAAATGTTCCCCTACCTGAATTTTAGTTCCTAAAGATTCAGGCAATCGAATATCAGCTTGTTCAGCCGATACAATCAAAGATGCCTGAATATTCAGATAAAACCAAAATAAAATCGCCACTAACGTAGTGAGAATCACAAAACTGATCAATAAACTTTTAAGTGATTTGGTGATATCCATTACTCACCTATTTTAACGTCATGAGGTGATGCAGGCTCATCAACAGGTTGAGTTTTCACACGATCTAAATACATTGTAGATAGTGGAATTTTCAACTCACCGTCTGCAATTTTTACAGGAAGTGTATTTTTCACATCTACTGATGCACTTAACTCAGAAGTAATCGGTACGTTTAATTTTCCTTGAATTGGAATATTGGCATCAAGCTGTGCTTTTAGAGGAATATTTAGATTTTCTTTAAGCACTGTTCGTACAGGCGCATCAAATTTCAAATGAACTTTTTGATGTAAAGGAACTTGGATATCTATCGGCACAGCAAGTTTTAATGGAATCGTGCCTTTTAATGGCAACGTGACATCATTACCTAATATTTTAACTTGAACTTTGGTATCAATTGGTAAATTTTGATTTACCTGAATCGTTTCCTTAACTGGAATAGTTGTACTAATTGGTACGAGATTATCAAAATAAACTCTTGGTGTAAGTGTTTGTGTTAAAGGAACATTAAGCTGCTCATCTATTGGGATTTTTGCATTGACTCGACCATCAACATCTACATTAAGTGCATCTTTTACTTTTACGCGGACTTGCAATGGTTCTTGTAAATCAATCGCAACATCTTGATCTTTTAAAGGTATATAAATGTTGAAGTGTTTAAATACCCACATTGCAATATAAACACCACATAGGTTTGCAACAATGATAAGACCAAATATCGCCAATAAACGTCTAAACTGCAACAATGAAGTAATCCTAACTAATCCTATCCCTTTGTGATTATTTTCGTCTATTTTAATGTTTTAATCTGCATAGATTCTCTACAGTCAATTAAAAAGCCCAGTCTAAACTGGGCTTTTATTGTATAGCTTTGCTAACAAATATTATGCATTTGTTTCAGCAGGAACTTTTGCATAGCTCACGCCACACATTTGTTCAGCAATACGTAAAACTTGACAGCTATAACCCACTTCGTTGTCATACCAAACATAAGCAGTTAAACGGTTACCAGAAGTGATTGTTGCTTGCGCATCAAATACACCCGCAGTACGAGAACCGATAAAGTCACTAGATACAACCTCAGTTGAGTTTGTATAGCCAATTTGACCTTGTAGATTAGAGTTGATCGAAATTTGACGAATGTATTCGTTTACTTCTTCACGATCCACTTCTTTCTCTAACGTTAAGTTCAAGATCGCAAGAGAAACGTTTGGTGTAGGTACACGTACTGAGTTACCAGTTAATTTACCTTTAAGTGCTGGTAATGCTTTAGCAACAGCTTTAGCAGCACCAGTTTCAGTAATAACCATGTTTAGTGTAGCTGCACGACCACGACGATCAGCTTTGTGATAGTTATCGATCAAGTTCTGGTCGTTAGTGAATGAGTGAACTGTTTCAACATGACCATTTAATACTTTGTATTTGTCATCTAAAACTTTTAATACAGGTGTAATTGCATTCGTTGTACAGCTTGCTGCTGAGATGATTTTGTCTTCATCTAAGATATCAGCTTGGTTCACACCAAATACAACGTTCTTCATGTCACCCTTACCAGGTGCAGTCAACACAACACGAGCAACGCCAGCGCATTGTAAGTGTTGGCTTAAACCATCAACATCACGCCATTTACCTGTGTTGTCGATAAGAAGAGCATTATCAATACCGTAAGCTGTGTAATCTACTTCGCTTGGGCTTGATGCATAAATCACTTTGATGAATTGACCATTTGCAATGATTGCTTCGTTTTCTTCATCAACTGAGATTGTGCCGTCGAATGTACCGTGAATTGAATCACGACGTAACAAAGAAGCACGTTTTGATAAGTCACCATCAGATGATTTACGCACAACAATCGCTTTTAAACTTAAGCCACGACCTAAACCAGATTGACTGATGATTAAACGCGCTAAGATACGACCAATGCGACCAAAACCGTAAAGCACAACATCTTTTGGCTCAGCAGCTTCTGAATTACCTTGGATAGAAGAAACAGCGTTTGCAACAAAAGCGTCAACATCACCACCTTGATTTTTATATTCAACAGCAAGTTTGCCGATATCAACTTCTGCAGAACCAATATTTTCAACTTTCATCAACGCTTCCAAGATTGGGAAGGTGTGAACAACTGAAAGCTCAACGTCTAACATACGTGTACGACGATGAGTTTTTAAAATCTGGATCACTGAACGGTTAATTAAAGAACGACCGTAAACAGAAACAACAATATTTTTCTCACGGTATAATTGACCAATTAAGGTAATCATGCGTTCCGCGATTTCTTCACGGTTTTTCCAACGACCTTGGTGTTCTGCGTGTAAGGCAATGATAGTTTCTTTGCTCACAGTTACGTCCTCTAATTTATATACTGGGCGTGAATTTTAAAACGCCACAATTGTAATAGAATTATCATCAATATTGAATCAAAAGCTGCTAATCGGGCTAAGATTTTGTCCCAATTGACTATAAATTCATAAAATACCTATAATTATTTTTATGATTATTAGAAAATCATTTGTATTCAGGCATTACTCTTCTCGATTCACTCACTCATAATCTTCATAGCTTACAAAAATAACTACACCTACTTCATTATTCTACTACATCGTTTGGTTTTATACGTTTGGGGTAGTGCTTGAGTTTGACCTCAAGTTGATTCTGACGTCGTTTCTGCTCCAAGAGATGTAAAGTACCTTCTAAAATTAGTACCAATACTGCCAACCAAATTGGAATATAAGTCAGCCACTCTTCCGCACCAATTTTTTCACCCAGTAACAAAGACACAAGCGCCAACAAAACAGGCTCTAAATAGCCCAATAGACCAAAAATAATTAATGGCAAATATCGACTAGCTAAAATGTAACTCCCCAAACCAATTGCACTAAGTAAACCTAGACCAATAACCACAAAAAATAAACTTGGAAACTCTAAAAACTTCACATACGGTGTTGCTCCTGTATGTGTAAGAAAAATAGCAATTGGCAGTATCAACAATAAATCCCACCAAAAACCACCCAAATTATCGGTATGTATCTGCTTTCTTAAAATAAAATAAGCGGCATAGCCTATCGCTACAAATGCTGTTTCCCAAGCAATACTTCCCAGTCGCCAAACCTCATGCCCCACCCCAAATACAGCTAGTAAAACTGCGACCCACTGAAATTTTGAGAGTTTTTCTCCATAAAGAACACTTCCCGCTAGCACTAAAACCAAAGGAAGCAGGAAATAACCTAAAGAAACTTGTAACCCCCGACCATGCATAGGCCCCCATAAAAACAACCAAAGTTGCGCTGAGGTAAGTATCGAAGTAATTATTAATAATAGAATTAAACTTGGCTTAGCTAATATTCTTTCAAAGATCGATTTGATATGAACCAAATCACCACTCATCCACATAAATAAAGTTAAAAAAGGTAATGTCGCAATAATACGCCAACCAAAGGTTTTCTCACTATCGAGCGCACCCAAAAACTGAGTATAAAAATATAAAACACCGAACGTTACTGAAGCCAAAATAGAATACGCTATTCCTTTAAACATTTTGAACCTCAGCGTTATTAGACGCTCTAATAAATACTTGACTTATCCACTATATAAAAATAAAAAAACCATGCAAGCATGGTTTCGAATAAGTATAACTTATTTATCGATGGTCGGGAAAAATTACATCGCTAACATCAAAACCTAGAGATTTTGCATAGTTTAAATATTCCAAGATGGTTTCTTTTTTAGGATTAGGGGTTCTAGATAATACCCATAAATATTTACGTCTCGGTTCACCAACTAAAACTGTTTGATATTCTTCATCCAATTTCAAAATCCAGTAGTCGCCACGTGCTAAAGGAATCCATCGAACACTTTCTGGTAAAAAACTCACACTTAATTTTGAGTTAAATGGAGCATTTACGACAAAGGCTTCGCCTATACTTTGCTGTAAATTTCCATCTTTGTCATAACATTTATTATCAACAACAATATTGCCATTTTCATTAAGTGTATAAGTCGCTGAAACGTTGTAAGCACATTTACGTTCAAAGAACATAGGTTTGCGTGCAACTTCGTACCATACTCCCAAATACTTATCCAACTCCACCTTATCAACAGTTGCTAAAGGCATTGTTTGAGCATATGCAATTGTGCCGGCAGCCAAACCTGTTAGAACAACACCACCCACTGCAATTTTAGCTAGTCGCCAACTCGCTTTTGGAAAAGTTTTAATAAATGGCATGGGAAATCCTCAAAACAGAAATTTGTTATAAATAGTCATATAGTTAGCTTAGTAACATAGCCCAATTTATAAACAAAAACTGTTGCGATATGTATCATCTAACAGGATTTATCTCCACAATTATGACTGCAACATATGCGCTTTCATTCGAACAATCTCATCACGTAATCGAGCTGCTTGCTCAAATTGTAACTCTTTCGATGCTTTCAACATTTCCTTTTCCAATTTAGAAATGTGTTTTGCAAATAACTTTGGATCAGAGAGTAAGTGTTGCTCATCAGCACTGATTGACTGAGCTTGCTCAAGCACTTTTTCATCGATCTCATCATCACTGAGCACTTCGCCAGTATCAATTTCTTTAATGGTTTGTCGCACAGCACTGCGTGGTGTAATACCGTGAAGCTCATTAAACTCAATTTGCTTATTGCGACGACGCTCAGTCTCATCCATAGCCTTACGCATCGAATCAGTAATGCGATCAGCATATAAAATTGCTTTACCCTTCACATTACGAGCCGCACGACCAATGGTTTGAATCAATGACCGTTCTGAACGCAAGAACCCTTCTTTATCCGCATCTAAAATAGCGACTAAAGAAACTTCTGGCATATCCAAACCTTCACGCAATAAGTTGATCCCAACCAGTACGTCATGCACGCCTGTGCGTAATTCATGAATAATCTTTACACGCTCAACCGTATCAATATCAGAATGCAGATAAGCTACCTTGACACCATACTCTTTTAGATATGAAGTTAAATCTTCAGCCATTCGCTTGGTCAGTGTGGTCACAAGGACACGTTCATTGACTTGTTTACGGATGTTAATCTCAGATAAAACATCATCCACTTGCGTCAACACTGGACGCACTTCAATTTCAGGATCAATTAATCCAGTAGGACGAACCACCTGCTCAACAATTTGTTCTGACTTTTCCAACTCGTATTGCGCTGGTGTTGCACTGACAAATACCGTCGTCGGAACAATGCGCTCCCACTCTTCAAATTTCATAGGACGGTTATCCAAAGCACTCGGTAAACGGAAACCGTAATTCACTAAGTTCTCTTTGCGCGAGCGGTCTCCTTTGTACATCGCCCCAATTTGAGGAACTGTTACATGCGATTCATCAATAATCAGCAAAGCATCTTCAGGAATATAATCAAACAAGGTGGGTGGTGCTTCGCCTGCTCCTCGACCTGAAAGATGACGTGAGTAATTCTCAATCCCGTTGGTATACCCGAGCTGTTGCATCATTTCTAAATCATAGCGTGTACGTTGCTCAATACGTTGAGCTTCGAGCAATTTATCATTGTCTTTGAAAAATTTAAGCTGATCTTTTAATTCATCTTTAATCGTATCAATCGCACGGGTTAGATGATCTTTTGGTGTTACATAATGACTTTTCGGATAGATTGTTACACGAGGAACTTTACGCACCAATTTACCTGTCAAAGGATCAAACCATCGAATCGAGTCAACCTCATCATCAAACAGTTCAACGCGAATGGCATCTTGATCAGATTCAGCAGGAAAAATATCAATAATTTCACCACGGATTCTATAAGTACCGCGTAAAAACTCTAACTCGTTGCGTGTGTATTGCATTTCAACTAGACGACGAATAATGTCATCTCGGCTGACGCGATCCCCTTGCACGATATGCAATAGCATTTGCATATAAGCATTTGGATCACCCAAACCATAAATCGCCGATACTGAAGCAACAATAATTGCATCTCTGCGTTCTAATAATGCACGAGTTGCAGAAAGTCGCATCTGATCGATGTGATCATTGATCGCTGAGTCTTTTTCAATAAACGTATCTGAAGAAGGAACATAAGCTTCAGGTTGATAATAATCGTAATAACTTACAAAGTACTCAACCGCATTATTTGGAAAAAAGGCTTTAAATTCTCCATAAAGCTGTGCTGCCAGGGTTTTATTATGTGCCATAACGATGGTTGGGCGTTGTGTTTGAGCAATCACATTTGCCATCGTATAGGTTTTTCCAGAACCTGTTACCCCTAACAACAATTGATTGCGAAAACCTTGCTCAATTCCTTTGACTAATTTTTCAATCGCCTGTGGTTGATCTCCCGCGGGTTGGTAATTTGTCACTAAGTCGAAAGGTTGATTTTCGCTCACAAGCACACTCTTTGATAAAATTTAAAAATAGTTTAACAAATCAATCTGGGCTAGTTGCTGCTTTTCAAGTTTAGTTGCATTTTATTAATAAGGTAACAACTGCCCATCCCAATTTAATAATTTCCCATGCTGATGTTTAGATAAGTTGTTCATCACGGCAATTAACCGATCGGCAGTTTGCTCAGCACTATATAATTTTTCTGGTGAAATATTGCGTTGGAATGGTTTAGATAATTCTGAATCCGTTGTTCCTGGATGAATACTTGCCACGAGAATATTTGAAGATTTACGTGCCCATTCAATACTTAAATTTTTAATGAACATATTCAGTGCGGCTTTGGTCATTCTATAGCTATACCATCCTCCTAAGCTATTATCCTCCAAACTCCCGACTTTAGCCGACAAGGAGAGCCATTTTAGATCATAATTTTTATTTAGAATTGGGGCTAAGGCTTGTGCAAGATGGACATGAGTCATTACGTTTTGTGACAAAGATTTATAAATCCATTCATCTCGAATTTGACTTAACATTTTCTCAGGCATATTAAGATCTTCATGCAGCACACCTGCACAACAATAAATTTCTGAAACCTGAATATGATCCAAAAATTCTCGTACATGGTCTATTTGATCTGGGTCTGACAAGTCAGCTTGTAAATCACATTCTCTAAGCTTCTGGCGACTAATAGCATAAACTTGCTTTATAGGTTGATGAATTAACTGTTTAAAAAGTGCATGACCAATTCCACCTGAAGCCCCAGCAACAACGATACTCATTTGGATCACCTAAAGATTAATCATTTTTCAAACTTGAGCTTAGACAATAAGATGTGAATTTCATGTCACGAGAATTTTATCGCAATTCCCTTAACTGATTTGAAATAAAAAAGGCACTTAAGAATTTGAAATTCTTAGCATAACAATTAAATATTTTTTTACTTGACCCTATTACAAATCAATAGCAACATGGTTGCAACGACAACGCAAAATACGAATTCCAATGACATATCAATACCATGACGAAACAATCATTACAGAGCTTCCAGAAGACACTGTTTTTGTTTTTGGAAGTAATTTAGCAGGTATTCATGATACTGGAGCTGCACGTATAGCTGCACAACATTTTGCGGCGGTAAAAGGTGTTGGTCGTGGTTGGGCTGGTCAAAGTTTTGCTATTCCAACGCTCAATGAACATTTGCAACAAATGCCTCTTACACAGATCGAACATTACGTTAATGATTTTAAAATTTATACGAAAAATCATCCCAAAATGAAGTATTTTGTGACTGCTCTTGGATGTGGAAGTGCGGGTTATAAATTTTCGGAAATTGCACCATTGTTTGAAGGCATTTCAAATAATGTGATTTTCCCACAATCCTTCAAACCCTATTTAGAACCTGACCGCAAAAGACTTTTCCCAACATTGACTCAAGAATGGATGAAAGCTTTTATCAAAAATGAAGTTATTTTTTTTGATGAATACGGTTATGAATCTTATGAAGAAGCTCTCAACACGACTTCGTTGTCACCTGAACAGCAACAAATTGCATTACAAATTTTAAAAGAACCGATGTACCCATGTGATCGGTATGATCGTGGTCGTGAATATGAAATTAACGATACGCTCAAACATTTATCTAGCTTATTTAATTTTGATGAAAATGACGAAAAACCGATGATTTTCATTGGGACGATTATTGCATTGATGGAACTATACGAATTTGATGAAGATGACTTCATTCACCTATGGAATGGAGATATCCAAATTGATCATAGTGTAAATCGTTAATTGATAAGATCAGCTAAACCAAATCCCACAATAATGACAAATACAAGATTTGGTTTACATGGTTCTCTATTTGATAACTGATACACATTGCTTTGTGTATATTTGATTTACATCAATATTATTACAAAAAATTTTAGCTTTCATCACACTGACTTATTTCTTTCATACTTTATCCGCCTATAATCAACATCTGATGAATAAAAAGCACACATAATAAGGATCAGATTGTGTGATTAAACTTAATCAATAGGGACATCTGAATGAAAGCTCAATCTCGTAAATTTATTGTTGCAAGCTCTGCAATTTCGATCATGGTTTTAAGTTATGCTGCGTTTAATCAAAGCAATACAAATCCAACTGCTCCAGTTAAAAACAACTCGATCTATCAAAGTACAACAAACTCTCTATCTACAACTTCATTATCAGTCGCAACACCCAAATTAAAAAGTACGATTCAAGCTCCAACAAATTCAAATACACCGATTAAAAATCAATATATTGTGGTTTTAAATACATTATCCGAGTTACCGAGTACAGCTGCCAAAAATATCGCTCAACAATTTGGTGGAAAAATTCTATTTGTTTATTCAAAAGCAGTTCGCGGCTTTGCGATCAGCATTCCTGAAACAGCAAGTGAGCAATTTATTCAGGCAATGCAAAAAAATCCTCAGGTTAATTTTATTGAGCAAGATGCTGTCATACAAACCAATCTAACCACTCAGTCGAATCCTTCATGGGGCTTGGATCGAATTGATCAAACCAATCTACCACTCAGCAAAAGCTTCAGTTATGAAAATACTGGTGCAGGTGTTAATGCCTATGTTGTAGACACAGGAATCTTGTCAACACATCAGGAATTTACAGGCAAAATTCAAAATGGTTTTAGTGCGATCAATGATGGTCGAGGGACAGAAGATTGTGATGGTCATGGCACACATGTAGCTGGAACTTTAGCAGGCACCACATATGGTGTAGCTAAAAATAGTCTTATCACCCCAGTGCGCGTTCTAGACTGTAATGGCTCTGGTGCAATGAGTGGCGTCATATCAGGTTTAGACTGGATTATTCAAAATGGTCGCAAACCCGCTGTAGTGAATATGTCGCTGGGTGGTAGTGCATACAGCACATTAGATACTGCTGTTGATAATCTTGTGAATAACGGTTTCGTTACTGTAGTGGCTGCAGGTAATTCAAATACCGATGCATGTAATAGCTCACCTGCACGAGCGGCAAAAGCAATTACAGTTGCAGCAACAGACAGTAGTGATAATCGTGCAAGTTATTCAAACTACGGAAACTGCGTAGACTTATTTGCACCAGGTAGCAATATTGCATCAGCATGGATTGGTAGCAACACAGCGACAGCCAATTTAAATGGTACTTCGATGGCATCACCTCATGTGGCTGGTGTCGTTGCAACTTTATTAGAAAGCTCCCCTACAGCTACTGTTCAAACAATAACAACTCAGTTACTCAGTTTTGCTACTGCGAATGTTGTATTAAACGTTGCTGGTAGTCCAAATAAGCTTCTTTACAACACTGTGTCGAGCGTAACTCAGCCGACTACTCCGACTTCGATTGTTAGAATTAGCCAATTAACTGGTTCTTCTGTAATCGTTTCAAAGTTAGGAACATGGCGCGCTAATGTCATTGCAACTGTGACTGATTCAAACAATTTACCAATCGCAAATGCGACAGTAAGTGGAGGTTTTAGTGTTGGAGGAACATCAGTAAATTGCACGACAAATTCACAAGGTCAATGCCAATTGAACAGTGGTAATATCAGCCGATTTACGAGCAATACCAAATACAGCGTCAAAAATATTTCAGGTACTAATATGACTTACGCTTCTAGTAGTAATATCGTAAGCTCAGTTACCATTTATCGTTAATAGATAGAACCATTATGAAAAAACCTCGCAAGCTGCGAGGTTTTTTATTTCAATCACACTGTGACTTCATTAACGCTTGCCCATTGAGCGACGTGTGCCACGTGGTGGCATCCAAGTACGATCAGCATACTGCTCAGGTTTTGGTCTCACCTGATTGTGTGTTGACTGCTCATCTGAGTCATCTTGCGCAGATGGCATCGGGAAAGGTAATTTCACCAAAGCTTTTTTGGCTTTTGGTTGTCGCGTACTCATTAAAATTCTCTCGAAATCTAAATTTCTAGCGGCTATTGTAAAGGATTTTTGATATTTTGATAAAAATAAAATATGTAAAAAACAAAATCCTATAAATCTCCAGTATTTGGTAACTTTTTATTCGATTAAGGCAACTTTCGACCACACCTCAGCTTATTTGAGCTAAAATATAATGCTTTTTATTTTTTAATCCCATAAGAAGGAATAATGCCGTGGACGTACGTCTATCTGATCGTGTAAATGCTATCAAACCGTCCCCTACACTAGCAGTTACGAATAAAGCTGCAGAGCTTAAAGCTGCTGGTAAAAACGTGATTGGTTTAGGTGCAGGCGAACCAGACTTTGATACACCTCAACACATCAAAGATGCAGCAATTGAAGCGATTAACAAAGGCTTTACAAAATACACAGCAGTTGACGGCACTCCAAGCTTAAAAAAGGCGATTATTGCGAAATTAAAACGTGATAACAATTTAGATTATCAACCTAACCAGATTTTAGTATCTTGTGGTGGTAAGCAAAGTTTCTTTAATTTGGCTCTTGCGCTCTTAAATAAAGGCGATGAAGTCATCATCCCTGCACCATTTTGGGTAAGTTATCCAGATATGGTGATCATCGCTGAAGGTACGCCAGTGATTGTAAAATGTGGTGAAGAACAACGTTTCAAAATCACACCTGAACAATTAGAAGCTGCGATCACACCAAATACTCGTTTGCTAGTACTTAATAGTCCTTCAAACCCAACAGGCATGATTTACACCAAAGCTGAGTTAGAAGCTCTTGCTGACGTTCTACGCCGTCATCCGCAAGTTTTAATTGCTTCAGATGATATGTATGAACCAATCCGCTGGGAAGATGAATTCTACAACATCGCGACGATTGCTCCTGATTTATATGACCGCACTATCGTACTCAATGGCGTATCTAAAGCTTATGCAATGACAGGCTGGCGTATTGGTTATGCTGCAGGTCCAGCAAAACTAATCGGTGCGATGAAAAACATTCAATCACAATCTACATCGAACCCAACTTCAATTTCACAAGTTGCAGCTGAAGCCGCATTAAATGGTCCACAAGATGTTCTTCAACCGATGATTGAAGCATTTAAGCGTCGCCATGACTTGGTTGTGAATGGTCTTAATGAAATCAAAGGTATTTCTTGCTTACCAGCAGATGGTGCATTCTACGCATACGCAAATATTCGCCCATTGATTCGTGCTAAAGGCTTAAAATCTTGCACAGAGTTTTCTGAATGGTTGCTCGAAGAAACTGGTGTAGCAGTTGTACCAGGTGATGCATTTGGTTTAGGTGGCTTTATGCGTATTTCATATGCAACTGCTGATGAAGTGTTGGTAGATGCTCTAACGCGTATTAAAAATGCTGCTGATTCAATCGAAGGCGTTGATGCAGCAATTGCTTCTATTGAAGCAGAGAAAACAGCTTAAATCCTAAAAAACAAATAAAAAAGACCTGTCTTGTACAGGTCTTTTTTATTTCAGAAATATTAAACCCGTTTTGGACGACTTAATGTCAAATAATGACAATAGAAAGGGAAACTTTCGTTCAAAGCAATTTCTTGGACTTTATTTTCTAAAGTATTCCAAGCATATGCATAGGCTTGTTTAAATAAACTATTCTTTTTAAAAGCGAAAAGAAATAAAGAGTTTTGACCGTTTACCCCATCTTGTGTTGGCAACAAATAATGCGATTTTGCTAAGGTCTTAAGCTGATGCTCAGTCCATTTATCACTTAGCCAAAGTTGTAATAAATCACCTAAATATAAGCGCTCATCACTAAAACTTGCGAAATGAATATTTGCACTTTCTACGACTTGATAATATTGGGAAGGATCATTAATTATATTGAGATAATTTTGCTTATAGAAAGAAAAATTAGAAAAAATAGATTCAATACGAAGAGTAGTCATTTCGACCTCCGATTTAGCCATTTTAGTGCTGGCAAGTTGGGTTAAATCCACACTGTTTAGACTGATCTAAACACTTTTGTTAAATCAAAATCTAACAACAGCCTCATCAAAATTCAAGTTTTTTTTATAGACTTTGCTCAACTGTGCAAATAAAAAGCACCCAACATCAAAATATAAGAAACTTGATGTTTTTCGCTTGACCGATTTTAAAAGCCGCCTATAATGGCACTCAGATTCTCCCATAGCTCAGTCGGTAGAGCGACGGACTGTTAATCCGCAGGTCCCTGGTTCGAGCCCAGGTGGGAGAGCCAAGATTCAAAAAGCCTTTATCTTTGATAAAGGCTTTTTTATTGCAAATATAAAATTTAAATGCCCCTATTTCTAGAGGCATCTTGAGCAATTCATTTTTTAAGCGGCAATATTTGCAGGAACGCCACTATGAAAACGGAAAGTATCATCTGGACTTAAAATTAAATTCTTTTCCACTTCACGGATATGTTCAATCCGTTGCTGAATATTTTCTTCAGGGTCTTTCAATTTTGCTGTTTTAGCTACATCTAAAGCCAGCGCTAAATAATCTTCAAAATGACGGGATTCTGATTTAAGCAAATATCGATAATAACGGCCTAACTCATCATCAACCTTCGGTGCGAGTGAATAAAATCGCTCACAAGAACGTGCCTCAACAAATGCACCAATGATCATCACATCAATCAAAGCTTCAGGTTCATAAGTACGAATTTCTTTGCGCAATTCCCCTGCATACCGCCCTGCACTTAAGCCTTTCCACTCTAAACCACGTTTAGTCATGAACTCTAACACTTGTTCATAATGCAGCATTTCTTCACGAACTAATTGAGCTAACTTTACTTGCAGGTCAGTAAAGAAACTATAACGGAACATTAAGTTCATCGCTGTTCCCGCAGCCTTTTTTTCACAATTCGCATGGTCTTGCATTAAGATATCTAAGTGATTAACAGCTTCATCTAACCAAGCTTGAGGAGTCGTACACCCTAAGAAATCAATAACAGGTTGCATTAACTCATCGTAGTTTAAATTGCTCATCCAATTATCTCTCAGCCGCCTGAATTGCTGCTTTCATATCTTTGACTGCTTGGGCTAAACCTACAAATATACTATCCGCAATAATTGAGTGCCCAATATTGAGTTCATGAATTTGTGGAATCGCAGCAATGGGTGCAACATTATTTAGGTTCAAACCATGTCCTGCATTCACAACTAGCCCTTTAGCTGCTGCATATTCAGCACCTTTGATAATGCGTTCCAATTCAGCATGTTGTTCTGCTTCAGTTTCAGCATCAGCATAAGCACCCGTATGAATCTCAATGGTAGGAGCACCACATGCTATTGCAGCATCAATTTGAGCAAAATCAGCATCAATAAATAAAGAAACATCACTACCAATTGCTTTGAGTGCCTCAGTAGCCGCTTTGACCTTATCAAAATGACCTACAACATCCAAGCCTCCCTCAGTCGTTACTTCTTGGCGACGCTCTGGAACAAAACATACATGTTGTGGTTTAATTTCTTTGGCAAACTCAACCATTTCATCGGTAACAGCCAATTCAAGATTCATACGTGTTTTCAATAAAGGACGCATCCGGCGAACATCATCATCTTGTATATGACGACGGTCTTCACGCAAATGCAAAGTGATCCCCTCAGCACCTGCCTCTTCACAAATTAAAGCAGCTTGAACTGGATCAGGATAAGTAGTACCACGTGCTTGTCTTAATGTCGCAACATGATCAATGTTTACACCCAATATTGCAGCCATAAAAATATCCTATAGGTTATTACACAAAGCAGTTCAGATACTGCCTCAAGAGAATTAAGATTGAGTATTTTGAATCCACAATTGCCGACTTTTTAAAGGGCGATCACCCAATAATGCGCTAATCATCTGACGATATAGTTTACTCAATAATTGCAATTGCTCGTTAGCAAAATCCTGTCCAAGCTCATAACTTTGCATCGATGCGATTAAACGTCCTTCTAACGTAGATCTAGATGCTTGCGCAACAGGCATAAAACCATCATTCAGTTGAAATTGGTAATGCTGAAAAGCAAGAATTTCTTGTTGATTTGCATCAATCGAAAAATCTATTGCATAACCAAGTTCTTGCAATAGAACATGTTCAAATTGACGTAAAATCTGTTTCAAAAATACTGAGGCTTGGGGATGTGAAGCTAATTGTTGTAACTGCAACAATATCACTTGGTATTGTTGAAAAGTTTGCGACATGGCTTCTTCTAGGGGACATAAACGCAATAAAATTTCATTTAAATAAAATCCAGCAAAAAAAGCATCGCCATGAAAAAAAACCGGCTGATTTAGAATTTCTAATTTAGTGAAATTTTTGAGTTCCGACTTACCTGAAGCTTGTAAGCGAATTGGTTGGTATTGTGGAGGAGGCGTTTGCCTTAAAATTCCATCCACGCGCCCATATTCTTGTGTAAACAAATGCACAATATGACTTTTTTCACGGTATTTACGATGGTGAATTAAATAACCATGTAGAACTTCATTGCGCATCATATGACAAGATCAATCCTTGTCTTCCTCATTGTCTTTCTGCTCTTCATCATCACCATCAGGAATGACTGCACCAACTACAGCAGCAGTGCCTTTTACCGCACCTTTAGTGGTCTTGTAGGCAACTTTAACAGGTACGGTTACAAGTTTGTGAATACAACCTTGTAACATGAATACACACATCAGGATAGCAAATACATGTATTGATTTTTTCATACCTGTTTCCTTGTAAATTATTGCTTAGATATCACTATAACCCAAGCTTTTGAGCGCACGCTCATCATCAGACCATCCGCCTTTAACTTTCACCCAAAGCGTCAACATGATCTTTTGTTCAAACATTTTTTCCATGTCTGTACGTGCATCCATACCAATACTTTTTAGTTTCGCACCTTTGTCTCCAATTACAATTGCTTTTTGACCTTGGCGCTCCACAAAAATCGTTGCATCAATATAAGTACAAGGTGGCTTTAGACGGCCAGTTTTTTCATTTACTGTTGCTTCTTCTGTTTTAAATGATTCAATTTGTACCGTTAAATCATACGGAAGTTCTTCGCCCAACTGACGCATAATTTTCTCACGAATAATTTCACTCGCAAGAAAGCGTTCAGAACGATCGGTAATTTGGTCTAATGAATATAAAGGGGCTTGATAAGGCAAATATTTTTCAATAGTGTCCCGCAAATGTTCTAGATTAGCACCACGTAGTGCCGACACTGGAACAATTTCAGCGAAGTCCATTAATTTTGCACGCTCACGAATTAACGGTAGCGCTTCATTCTTATTCTCAAAAGTATCTAGCTTATTGATCACCAGAATAACTGGCATTTCTGCATTCTTAAGTTTCTCTAAAACCAACTCATCATTTTGAGTCCATTTTTGAGCATCGATCACAAATAAAACTAGATTCACATCTCGTAATGCTGAATGTGCAGCACGATTCATCATTTTATTAATCGCACGCACTTCTTTTTTGTGCATCCCAGGCGTATCTACAAATACAGCCTGAGATTTCTCACGTGAATCAATACCGACAATTTTATGACGTGTCGTTTGTGGCTTACGTGAAGTGATCGAAAGCTTTTGACCTAGCAAGTGATTCATTAATGTCGATTTACCAACATTAGGACGACCCACAATTGCAACGAAACCGCTTTTAAAGTCGGAAGCAATTGTTGTTCCTTGCGAGCTAAAGAACTGATCAATTAAATTATTACCATCTTGCGACACAATTGCATCTGGCTTATTTTCATCTGAATGAGACATTCGGTTATTGCTCCAATAATTTTAAAATTTCGGCTGCTGCAGTTTGTTCAGCAAAACGCCGACTTGAGCCCTCACCAATAAATTTTGGCATCCCTTCAACATTGCATTCAACTTTGAAATGTTGGTTAGGTGCATCACCTTGAATATCTACAACCTCGTAAACTGGGAGAGGTTTTTTACGTGCTTGTAAATACTCTTGCAGGCGTGATTTCGGATCTTTGAGCTGATCTGTCGGTTCGATATGATCTAGATAAGGCTCATACCATTTTAACACAATGCTTTGCAGTAGATTTAGGTCATTACTATCTAAATAAATCGCACCAATAATTGCTTCCACAGTATCAGCTAAAATAGACTCTCGATGATGTCCACCTGATTTTAGCTCACCTGTACTTAAGATTAATGACCGACTCAGCTGTAAGTCATTCGCAATTTTGCCTAAAGCTTCTTGACGAACCAAAGTCGCACGCATTCGCGTTAAACGCCCTTCATTCTCTTTAGGATATGTGTGATAAAGATAATTAGCGATGATCATCCCTAATAATGAATCGCCTAGAAATTCTAGGCGCTCATAGTTATGCTTATGGCTCACAGAACGATGAGTCAATGCCAGTTTTAACAAATCAAATTGTTGAAACTGATGACCTATTCGATTCTGTAGTCGAGCGTCATTCAGCTTGTTGTTTGGCAGATTTTTGGTCAAAAGTCTTCTCAAAAGTCATAACTAAACTAATATTAAGCATGAAAGGCTTACGCACTTCATACTTTTTCTTAACGATTAAATCATCTTTATAAGTCACGATTGCAACATCTTTAAATCTCAAATCCCGAACGCCATTCATATCTAGACGTTGATCCATTTGCTGAGCAAACTTTGCTGGTGTGATATTTTCTGGACTATCCTTTAATACACCTTCGATTTGAGTATTGATGATTTTATCGTCCCAATACGCTGGCCATATCGCAATGGCAGCTTTAACTGCAATTGCAAAAAGAACCACCCCAAATAAAATAGCAATATACGAAGCCCCTTGCTGAGATTTACGCATTTTATATTTCCTATGTGTTTTTATTAATCAATTTTACCATTTCGGTTAAAACTTGGAAGATTAAAACCAGGCTCTTTATGCATCCAAATATAGAATGCTCGTCCAGTTAAATTTTCTTCCGGTACAAATCCCCAAAAACGACTGTCCGCACTTTGATCACGGTTATCACCCATTGCGAAGTATTGCCCTTTCGGTACAGTTACTTCCCAATCTTGACCATTACTTTGAATGAATACGTCATTTGCTTTTGCAACAAATGGTACTAAAGCTTCAGCACCTTTTAACTGAGCGAATTGATATTGTTCTGCTAGCGGGTTACGCCCATCTAGATAACGAATCAAATGCTGATGCTCACCCAAAGTCTCTTTAAAATAATACACAGTCGGTGTTTCTAATTGATCTTTTTCTCGATTTACTTCAGTGGCAACTTTGGCTATTTGTTTACCATTGATAATCAATTGCCCAGATTTAAACTGGATATGGTCTCCAGGTAATCCAACTACACGCTTAATATAGCTAATTGTGGGCTGTGGCGGATATCTAAAAACAATTACTTCCCCACGCTTTGGCTCACCGACATCGAGTACTTTTGAGTTCACAATTGGTAGACGCACGCCATAATCAAATTTGTTGACCAAAATAAAATCCCCAGTCTCCAAGGTTGGCACCATAGAGTCTGAAGGAATATTAAATGGCTCATATAAGAATGAACGTAAAACCAAAACAACAGCTAAAACTGGCCAGAAGTCATAGGCCCATGTGATAATAAAATTTTCCTGATCACGACCTTTATTTGCACGCTGTTTAAATACAAACTTATCAAGCAACCACACTAGAAAAAAAATCAGTGTGGCAGGTACTAAAATCAAATTAAAATCAAAATCCATGGGTGAGTCCTAATTATTTCTTTATCGTTCGACTTTCAATACAGCTAAGAAAGCTTCTTGTGGGATTTCAACACTTCCCACCTGCTTCATGCGCTTCTTACCTTCTTTCTGTTTTGAAAGTAATTTCTTCTTACGAGACACGTCACCACCGTAACATTTTGCCAATACGTTTTTACGCATCGCTTTTACAGTAGAACGAGCAATAATTTGTGCGCCAATCGCTGCCTGAATTGCAACATCGAACATTTGACGAGGGATCAAATCCTTCATCTTTTCAACCAAAGCGATTCCGCGATGGCGAGCATCCTGACGATGACAAATCATCGCTAAAGCATCAACTTTCTCACCATTAATTAATACATCAACCTTAACTAAAGATGAACTCTCAAAACGTACGAAGTTGTAATCGAGCGATGCAAAACCACGTGAGCAAGACTTCAATCGATCAAAGAAGTCCATTACCACTTCAGCCATTGGGATTTCAAATGTGATAGACACTTGGTTTCCAAGGAATTTCATATCCTTTTGCACACCACGACGCTCTACACACAAAGTCATCACATTGCCTAGATACTCTTGAGGAACAAGAATATGACATTCTGCAATTGGTTCACGCAAATCTTCGACTGTTGATCCATCTGGCATTTTTGATGGACTGTCGATATAGATGGTTTCACCTTTTTTGGTGAGTGCTTCATAAATTACAGTAGGTGCTGAACTAATTAAATCTAAATCATACTCACGCTCTAAACGTTCCTGTACGATTTCCATATGCAACATACCAAGGAAGCCGCAACGGAATCCGAAACCTAATGCATCTGAGCTTTCTGGTTCAAAAAACAATGCCGAGTCGTTAATTTGCAGCTTTTGTAATGCTTCACGGAATGGTTCAAAGTCGCTAGAATCAATTGGGAAAAGCCCAGCATAAACTTGCGGTTTAACCTTTTTGAAACCCGGTAGAGTGGCAACATCAGGTGTCGATGATAAAGTAATGGTATCACCCACTGGTGCACCAAAAATATCCTTAATCCCCGCAATAACGAAACCTACTTCACCAGCTTCTAGGATATCGGTCTCAGTATGCTTAGGATTGAAAACACCAACTGAGGTAACTGGATGTGTTTGACCAGTCGATTTCACTAGCATTTTATCGCCTTTGCGGATACGACCTTGTTTAATACGAACAAGTGAAACCACACCGAGATAATTATCAAACCATGAATCAATGATTAAAGCTTGTAAAGGAGCTTCACGATCACCTTCAGGTGCTGGAATAACGTCAACCAAACGCTCTAAAACACCCTCTACACCCAAGCCAGTTTTTGCTGAACATGTTGGAGCATCAGTTGCTTCAATACCAATGATTTCTTCAATCTCGTGAATAACACGCTCTGGTTCAGCTTGTGGAAGATCAATCTTATTTAAGATTGGTAATACCTCCAAGCCCTGCTCAATTGCTGTATAACAGTTCGCTACAGACTGAGCCTCAACACCCTGTGCAGCATCGACCACCAGTAATGCACCTTCACAAGCAGCTAAAGAACGTGATACTTCATATGAGAAATCTACGTGGCCTGGCGTATCAATAAAGTTAAGCTGATATTCTTGACCATTTGGATGTGTGTAGTACAAAGTAACGGATGCAGCTTTAATGGTAATCCCACGTTCGCGCTCGAGCTCCATTGAATCCAGTACTTGGGCTTGCATTTCACGATCTTGCAAACCACCACACATTTGAATAAAACGGTCAGCCAAAGTGGACTTACCATGGTCAATATGAGCAATGATCGAGAAATTTCGTATATTTTTGATATCTACGGATTTTTTAGCTTGCGCCATGGGTTACCTTGAGAATATTGAACGCTCATAACTTTTTAGTCGCTATAAGCCAAAACGGTTTAACAAAATTGTTGCCGATTATAACAGAAGCCAATTTTAAAGTATTCAAAATAATTATCTTGCTTTCAAAACCTATCGCTTTAGCTTACTCGCGAAGCAACTTAATCCACTTGATGGTATAAAACTGAGAAATCCATAGGATCGAGCTGAGCGGAAATCGGTTGATATGCTTGTGTGAAGCTTGGTGACATACGTTTTGGACGCCCTGTCGAAATTTCAATACAAGCCCACTTAGTATTACCCATAAAAATAATGCTTTGATCTTTAGGTCGATAAAATGCATACTGACGAAATGAGTACAGTGCATTTAGATCGTCTAGCCAAGTTCTTAAAATAATTTCCTCACCTTCAAGCGCAGCTTTCCGATATTGGACATGATGCTCGACTGCCACCATCGCATGCTTAAGTTCAAAATACTGTTTTAACCCCAAACCTAAAGCTTCGATATGTGCTGCAGCTACGTCTTGCATCCATTGGACATACATCACATTGTTAACATGACCCAATACATCTATATGCTTAGCTTCTACTTGAATTTTTAAATCAAAAATTGTGCTCATATTACTTATTAATCACTCAATTCAACGATCATGGCATACACTAGTGCAATCTAGTTCCAATTTCAAAAATAAAAACCACCCAAAATTTGGGTGGTTTCAAGACCATTAATCTTATTTAAGGTAAGCGTAAACCTAAAATTGCACGTTGCCCCTGACGAATAATTGCAACTCGCGCAACGCTATTTTTTGGTAAAGCAGCTACCGTTTTTGCAAACATCTGACTGTTTGTGATCGGAGTTCCGTTCACCTGAATAATCACATCACCCGCGACGATATTAGACAATGATGCTAATCCACCACGCTTAACATCTTGAACTAGAATTCCACCATTAACATCCAAGCGAGTTTGCTCTGCTTGAGTTAAATTACGGATACTCATCCCTAAACCACTTGTTGGATTATTCTTATCTTCTGCAGCTGGCGTATCATCTGGCGCGGTGCCAAGTGTTGCCGATATAGTACGAGTTCTATCATCTCTTAAAACATCTAATTGAATCGTTTGGTTCGGTGCTACCCGATTAAGCACATTTAACAAATCACTTGTGCGCAGAATTGAATTTCCATTGATTTTCAAAATCACATCACCCGACTTCAGACCTGCTTTTTCAGCTGGTGATTTAGGTGTAACTTGTGTGATGAGAGAACCTTCAGGTTTTGGTAATTTATATGCCTCTGCTAGGTTGCGATCAATATCTTGCAACATCACACCAAGATAAGAACGTGTCACTTTGCCATTCACTTTTAATTGCTGAACAACATCCATCGCAACATCAATAGGAATAGAGAATGACAATCCCATATAACCTCCAGTTCCACTGAAGATACGCGAGTTAACACCAATCACTTCACCTTGTTGATTGAACAAAGGACCACCAGAGTTACCTGGATTTAAAGCGGCATCTGTTTGAATAAAAGGAACAGAAGTTTCACCACTCATATTTCGAGACTTAGCACTCACAATTCCAGCTGAAGCTGAATAATCAAAACCAAATGGCGAACCAATCGCGAGAACAGGCTCACCAACTTTGAGTCGATTCACATCACCAATTTTTAATTCAGGAAAGTTATTGCCATTCACTTTGAGAACAGCAACATCTGTTCGCTCGTCACTTCCCACTAAGGTTGCATCGAGTTCACGACGATCATTTAGGGTGATGCTAATTCTGGATGCATTCTCAATTACATGATGGTTGGTAACTAAATAACCATCTTTACTAATGAAAAATGCACTGCCGTAAGCAGTTTTTTCTTGTGGTCCCTGCTGCTGCGGGATAATGATCTGATTACCAAAAAAACGACGTAGTATTTCTGGTACTTGTTGCTGTAATAACTCTTCCTGAGTCATTTTTTTGACAACATTTACACTCACTACCGCAGGACTAACCTGTTCTACGAGGTTTGAAAAATCTACTGGTGACGCAGCATTTACTTGTACAGCTGCTACTGTAAATACCGCAGCGAACAATCCTTGTTGTATATATCGACTTTTCATAGAAGCAAGAACCTACATACTGATGATCGAATAGAAATTTAAGCTAATGTTTTATCATAAGCTACATTTTTATTTCGTTAAAAAATGTTTGTATTTTCGGGGTATACAGACAAATTTAAAAATAAAATTATGGAGAAAATGTGGAGAAATATATTCTTCCTAATTACAGCTTGAGTTTCTATTGAATTACTTAAATAGAAATTAAAACCATGTTGCTTCACGTAACTTATGTTCAATCTGTGTGAAAAGTTTAATTCTTGGCATATAGACTAATTATCTGGTTATTCGCTAAAAATTCGCGCAATTCTAAGCAGAATAGCACTTGCCTTTTTTACAAAAAAGCGGTGTCATTAGCGAACGTTTGATATTGAAGCAGATCGACATGCCTGATTTAGAAACAATTCATCATTTTGACGTGATTATTGTAGGCAGTGGTGGTGCAGGTTTAAGTCTCGCACTTTCTTTACCTCATCATTATAACATTGCAATCTTAGCTAAGGCTGAACTAACTGAAGCTAGCACTTACTATGCTCAAGGTGGTGTTGCTGCAGTATTGGATGAGACTGATTCGATTCAACAACATATTAATGACACTATGATTGCAGGCGGACATCTTTGTGAGCTAGATGCTGTCAAACATACGGTTGAAGGTGGTAAGCCTTCTGTAGATTTCTTATTAAAACAAGGTGTCCAGTTCACTCTAGACGATGATGAACAACTTCATCTCACCCGTGAAGGTGGCCATTCGCAGCGTCGAATCATTCACTCGGCTGATGCAACTGGTAAAGCCATTTCAACGACCCTAGTTGAACGTGCGAAAGAACGTAAAAATATCACTATCTTTGAAAACTACATTGCAATTGATCTTATTACCTTGCACAAACTTGGTCATCTAGATCAAACCAACCGTGCAATAGGTTTATATGCTCTTAATGAAAAGACTGAGCAAGTTCATACTTTCTTAGCACCTTTTACTGCATTAGCATGTGGCGGTGCAATGAAGGCATATCTCTATACATCTAATCCAGATATTGCTACAGGTGATGGTATTGCGATGGCGTATCGTGCAGGCTGTCGTGTAGCAAACATGGAGTTTAATCAATTCCACCCAACGTGTTTATACCACCCTAAAGCACGCTCTTTCTTAATTACTGAAGCAATGCGTGGTGAAGGTGCGTACTTACGTCTACCTGACGGCGAGCGTTTTATGCTTCGTTTTGACGAACGCGCTGAACTGGCGCCACGCGATATTGTGGCACGTACCATCGACCATGAAATCAAACGTCTAGGTATTCGTCATGTGTGGTTAGACATCACACATAAATCACCTGAATTTATTATTGAACACTTCCCTACGCTATATGCTCGCTTGCTTGAACTCGGAATTGATATTACCAAAGACATGATTCCTGTTGTTCCTGCTGCTCACTATACCTGTGGTGGTGTAGTTGTTGATTCTAATAGCCAAACTGATCTTGATGGTTTGTATGCGATTGGTGAAACTTCTTATACAGGTTTACACGGCGCAAATCGTATGGCGAGTAACTCGTTACTTGAATGTTTCGTTTATGGTATGAGTGCAGCGGAAGACATTCAAAGCAAACATAACCTGAGCTTTGAATTTCCAAACGTACCATCTTGGGATGAATCACAAGTGACTGATGCTGACGAAGATGTTGTGATCTTACAAAACTGGGATGAACTACGTTCAACCATGTGGAACTACGTCGGTATTGTTCGTACGACTAAACGTCTACAACGTGCGTTACATCGTATCGAGATGTTGAAGCGTGAAATCAATGAATACTATCAAGATTACCGAGTCAGTAAGAACCTGATCGAATTGCGTAACCTCGTTTTAGTTTCCGAAATGATTGTACGTTGTGCGATGGAACGTAAGGAATCACGTGGTTTGCATTACACGCTTGATTACCCAGAGCTTTCAAACGAAATTCGTAAGACCGTGTTAACTCCGCCAAACTTTAAGGTGGAACAGCCGTTGGTAAATGAGTGATACTTTCAAGTTTTTGATATTTTCAAGATAACTTATAGTTATTATTTACTATCGAGGTAGGCGACATGGATGTCGCCCGTTGAGCTGCGGTATCAAGGATATACCGTCAGCTCAACAAAGGATTTTTGTTACTTTTCATCCTTGAAAAGTAAGGCATAAGAAATAAAACCAAAACATCACCCAAACTTTTCGAAAATGCAAGTTGAGTATATAATCGTATTTACTTCAAATACTGCAATGCTTCTTCAAATACAAGATCCTCATTTTGTGTTGCATCCAAACGCTTGATCCGTTCAGGCTCTGCTTGCCACAAAGTCTCATAACCAGCACGTACCTTGGCAAAGAAGCTCAATTTTTCTTGTTCAAAACGATCTAGGGCACCACGCTCTCGAGCACGGGTCATGCCCAACTCAATAGGTGCATCCAACCAAAAGGTAATATTCGGCATTTTTGCCACAAAAGTTTGATTTAACAATTGCAGCTTTTCCTGACTTAAACCACGCCCAGCACACTGATAAGCAAAGCTGGCATCAGTAAAACGATCACTCAGCACAATTTTCCCCGCCGCTAACGCAGGTAAAATCACTTGTTGTAAATGTTGAGCTCGTGCAGCATAAATCAGTAATAGCTCAGTATCATGACTCATTTGCTCATCATGATTTACTGCCAATAATAATGTACGAATCTGTTCTGCTAATGGTGTGCCACCAGGCTCACGGGTCAGTACAACTTCTTTACCTTGCTGTTCAAAGTACTGATGAATTTTACGAATCAGAGTGGTTTTCCCTACACCTTCCGTACCTTCAAAACTAATAAACATCATTCACCTTGATTTTTCTTTGAGCGGAGTACAGACAAGTAATCTTGTACTGCACGATTATGCTCTGCTAGAGAAGCACTAAATTTATGTCCACCATTTCCTGTTGCGACGAAATAAATATTTTTTGAATCGTCTGGATGCATCGCTGCTTCAATCGCTTTTTTGCTTGGTAAAGCAATTGGGGTTGGTGGTAAACCATTAATTGTATAAGTGTTATATGCGGTTGGTGTTCTTAAATCATTACGTGTGATATTGCCTGTGTAACGATCCCCCATACCATAAATTACAGTTGGATCGGTTTGTAAGCGCATACCAATTTTTAAACGACGCACAAAAACACCTGAAACTTGCTCTAGCTCACGATCTAAACTGGTTTCTTTTTCAATAATTGAAGCCATAATTAATGCTTCATATTTATTTTTATAAGGAAGATTGGCTGCTTTACTCGCCCAAGCTTCATCTAAAGACTTCATTTGACGATGATATAAATCCGTTAAGATTTTTTTATCAGTTTCGCCTTTGGCAAAGAAATATGTATCTGGTGCAAACAAGCCTTCAGGATGTGAATAAGGAATATCAAGTTCTTTTAATAATTGATCCTGAGGTAAATCCAATATTGTTTTAGTTACATTTGAATCTTTTTTAAGATTGTTAATCAATTGCTTAAATGTCGTGCCTTCTATCACTAAAATTCGATTCATTTGAGCATTTTCAGCATTGGATAACATTTCCAAAACTTGACGAACACTCATACCTTGCGTGACTTCATAAACACCTGCTTTCATCGTGTCATGAATCATAAACTTTTGATAGAGTTTCAAAATAATCGGAAAATTCACTTTATTTTCTTCAGCTAAACGGTCAATAAAACCAGAATAGGTATCTCCAGAAGAAATGACCAAAAGCTGTTT
Source organism: Acinetobacter sp. AOR34_HL (assembly GCF_027854795.1). Taxonomy (NCBI): domain Bacteria; kingdom Pseudomonadati; phylum Pseudomonadota; class Gammaproteobacteria; order Moraxellales; family Moraxellaceae; genus Acinetobacter; species Acinetobacter sp. AOR34_HL. The sequence goes on from NZ_JAKTID010000043.1 coordinate 46,804, forward strand.
TTTGTTTTGAACAGGATAATTCTTGAATAAACTTGACCAGAAAACACCAAAGATCACAATCAAAAAAGCGATGACTGCAATGATAAAAAACTTAATAGAAAACTGAGCTTGTGATTTGGCTTTAGGCTTTTTCTTAGTTTTGCTTGGATTCGGAGGTTTTGGCATATTTAGTAAATCTGGCTAAGTTTTAAAGAATTAAATAAATCAAGATACGGTTGCTGCTGCATTGTTCGAGCTTGAAATCGAACTACGGCTTTCATCGGATGCAAAGCATTACAGAAAAATATGTTCTGGATATGCGCGATCTGATCCATTTCAATACAACGTTGTTCACATGAAATATGATTTTGTTGCATACGAGATAGAATGTGCGCACGCATTACACCGTGCACGCCATTATAGCGAAGTTCTGGAGTAATCCATTGATCATTTATACGAATAAAACAATTACTGCTTACACCTTCAACAATATACCCTTGCACGTCCGTAACTAATGCTTCTAGCCAACCTCGTTGATCGGCTTCTTGCTTCAACACAACTTGCTCTAGTCGATTCAAAGTCTTCAAACCAACCAAATGAGGCATATGCAAACCTACAGCATGATTCAGTAAACCACTTTCAATCCATTCAGGCTCTAAATGTTGCCATTGTTTAGGATAAAACCACACATATACATCGGCTGGGTGTAGAGGAAGACTATATCCTCGGTCACCTTCTCCGCGACTGATAACAACCTTCAACGTACCATTCAAGTTTTTTTCATGTTGTAGCAATTGATCTAATGCTTGGTCTATAAAAGATAAATCAGCATCCAAACTTAAATTTTTACAAGCATAATTCAAACGGGCAATATGTAGTTCTTTTAATTCCATTCCACCATGCACCAATCGTGCTGTTGTGAAACACCCATCACCGTAGTGAAACGCACGATCTAATAAAGGAATTGAATCAATCAACTGCCCATTTTTATAGCATTGCATAAGTTAAAGATCCTTTAGGATACATTCATCGAAGCTATTAATTTTAATAACCTATTGATTTTAAATAATTATAACAACTTCACTCATAAAATAAAAATTTCTTATTTATCAGTTATTCAGCATAACTTATCTCTTTTATGTATTTCTTAATTTTTCATATCAAATTCGATTTTAATTATTTTTTTTGCAAAAAAACTGCAGTTATGCTGCATCCATATTCCAAACAATGATTTAATTTTTGAGGGGTCTCCATGCGTTTATCTCAGGTCAAAGTCGGTGTAATTGCTGCATTACTTTCAGTTTCTTCTTTTGCTGCGCAAGAGTTTTTAAATGTGTCTTATGATCCGACACGTGAACTCTATACAGATTTCAATAAACAATTTGGTGCTTACTGGAAACAGCGCACAGGACAAGATATTGACTTCAAACAATCACACGGCGGCTCAGGCAAACAAGCACGTGCTGTCATTGATGGTTTAAATGCTGATGTCGTAACGCTAGCACTTGCTGCTGATATTGATGAAATTGCTGAAAATGCAAAATTACTTCCAGCAGACTGGCAAAAGAAATTACCAAATAACTCTACGCCATATACATCAACGATTGTATTCCTTGTTCGAAAAGATAACCCAAAGAAAATCAAAGACTGGGGTGATTTAGTCAAACCTGGTGTTGAAATCATCACGCCAAATCCAAAGACCTCGGGTGGTGCTCGCTGGAATTATTTAGGTGCATGGGCTTGGGCAAAACATCAAAAAGGCGGCAATGACGCGAAAGCTCAAGAATTTGTGCGTCAAATTTATAAGCAAACCAAAGTTTTGGATTCGGGAGCACGCGGCGCAACAACTACATTTGCTGAACGTGGTATCGGTGATGTGTTGTTGGCTTGGGAAAATGAAGCTTTCCTTGCCGTTCGAGAGCAACCAGGTAAATTCGAAATCATCACACCGTCTCTTTCTATTTTGGCTGAACCACCTGTTGCCGTAGTAGAAAAAAATGCTCAGAAAAAAGGTAACGCCCAAATTGCACGCGGATATTTGAATTACTTGTACTCTCCTGCTGGTCAAGAAATTGCAGCGCGTAATTTCTATCGTCCTCGCAATGCCGCGGTATTAAAGAAATACAGCAATGTATTCAAACCACTGAAACTAGTAACAATCGATAAAGAATTTGGTGGTTGGGCAAAAGTACAAAAAACCCATTTTGATAATGGTGGAATTTTCGACCAAATCGTCAAGATCAATAGCACAGGTAAATAATCCAACTAAGTCCCACTTTTTCTAAGAGGGACTTCCTCACTTTCATAAAGCAAGGTTGGGAAGGATTCTAAGGAGATTAGACATGACTCATACCGTAATTGTTCCTGGTGTAGGTGGCAGCGAGGCTCAACACTGGCAGTCTTGGCTACAACAAAAACTCATGTCTAGTTCTCGTGTTCAACAGAAACACTGGGATCGTCCAGTCTTGCAAGAGTGGGTTGATCAGTTTGTCAAAACTGTTTCATCTGTAAATGAACCTGTTCAGATCGTTGCTCATAGTTTTGGATGCTTAACCAGTGTAGCGGCTCTCGCCGAGCACCCTGAACTAAATGTACAAGTAAAAAATTTAGTTTTGGTTGCACCCGCAAATCCAGCACGTTTTGGTGAGGCAGGTTTCGCTCGTCATAGTCTAACTGACTATAAAGCATATTTTCATGGACTCAGTATTGATGTGCCAACGACGTTATTAATTAGTGAGAATGATCCATGGCTTGGTTATGTCGATGCTTTACAGCTCGCAGAATCATGGAAATTAACACCAATTAATTTAGGACCTGTTGGCCACATTAATGTTGCTTCAGGGTTTGGTCCATTCCCTGAGATCCTGAATTATTTATTACCTGAAAAAAAGAGCTTACCTACCGCTCTAATGAAGGTCGCAAATTTTAATATGAAATTTGCCTAGCACCATCTTCACCGTATTTTTTGATTTTAGTTTCGTTTATTTGCTTATTTAGCAAATATTTCTCTTTGAGGAAATGTCATGTCGCAGCGTTCCCGAGTGCTGCCAGGGTTTGGTCTCTCATTAGGCTTTACTCTCGCTTATGTATCTTTGATTGTGCTTATTCCTTTATCTGCTGTATTTATCCGATCTTTAGGAATCGGATGGGATGGTTTATGGGAAATCTTAACTTCAGAACGAATCCTAAAGTCACTGCAACTTAGTTTCAGTGCGGCATTGATTGCTGCGCTAGTGAATGTGTTTTTTGGATTATTATTGGCATGGTGCTTAGTTCGCTATAGTTTTCCAGGTAAAAGAATTGTCGATGCATTAGTCGATTTACCTTTTGCCCTACCAACAGCTGTTGCAGGGATTGCACTCACTTCTTTATATGCTCCAACAGGTTGGATTGGTCAATATTTGGAACCGTTAGGGATTCAAGTTGCATATACCCCTATTGGTATTACTCTTGCCCTGATATTTATTGGATTACCCTTTGTTGTTCGAACAGTACAACCAGTTCTCAGCGATATTGAATCTGAATTAGAAGAAGCAGCTTCTGCACTTGGTGCAAATCGCTGGCAGACCATTACCAAAGTCATACTTCCAATTTTATTTCCAGCGTTACTGACAGGCTTTGCTTTAGCATTTGCTCGTGGTGTTGGTGAATATGGGTCTGTCATCTTTATTGCAGGCAATCAACCGTATAAAACAGAGATTGCTCCCCTCATGATCATTTCTCGTTTAGAAGAATATGATTATGCAGGCGCAACAACGATCGCTGTAGTCATGCTCATTCTCTCATTTGCCATCTTATTTTTAATTAATTTAGTTCAAGCATGGGCAAGCCGTCGTACAGGGAGAGTTGCACAATGAGTTTGAATACAAACAGCAATGCTTTGGCACTCAAATTACAAGCAAGAGATGCCACTCGAGAACCGACATGGGTTCGTTATAGTCTAATTACTATTGCATTAATCTTTTTCTTAAGTTGCTTGGTTCTACCCCTAATTTTGGTTTTTGTCGAAGCATTTAAACAGGGTCTAGAAGTCTATGTAAACGCATTAACTGATTCAGATACGCTATCGGCTGTAAAGCTCACCTTAATCACTGCTGCGATTGCTGTACCGATTAACGTTGTATTTGGTGTTGCAGCAGCTTGGGCTGTAGCTAAGTTCCAGTTCCGTGGTAAAGCCATTTTGACCACCATTATCGACATGCCATTCTCAGTTTCACCTGTGATAGCAGGTTTAATGATTGTTTTAATTTTTGGCTCTCAAGGTTGGGTTGGCGGATGGTTAATGGATAATGACATCAAAATCCTATATGCCGTTCCAGGTATTGTTTTAGCTACTATTTTCATCACTGTTCCATTTGTTGCACGCGAACTCATTCCGCTCATGGAAGCTCAAGGTACTGAAGAAGAAGAAGCTGCAATCGTACTTGGTGCATCTGGTTGGCAAACTTTCTGGAAAGTAACACTTCCAAATATTAAATGGGGATTGATCTATGGTGTGATTCTATGTAATGCACGTGCAATGGGTGAGTTTGGTGCTGTATCGGTCGTTTCAGGACACATTCGTGGTGAAACGAACACATTACCTTTACATGTAGAAATTCTATACAACGAGTATACCTTCAGTGCTGCATTTGCAGTGTCATCTTTACTGGCATTCTTAGCAATCATCACTTTGATTTTAAAAACTTGGTTAGAGATACGTCAAGACCAAAGCAATGAACATCAACATAATCCATCTAGCCACTGAGGAATGTACAAATGAGTATTCAAGTTAAAAATATTGAAAAACACTTTGGCGCATTCCACGCGCTTAAAAATATCTCTTTAGATTTTCCAGAGGGCGAGCTAGTAGCTTTACTTGGTCCATCGGGCTGCGGAAAAACAACGCTTTTGCGAATTATTGCAGGTTTAGAATCAGCCGATGGCGGGCAAGTATTGCTTGAAGGTGAAGATGCAACTGACATTCATGTACGTGAGCGACAAGTTGGTTTCGTTTTCCAACATTACGCTTTATTTCGCCACATGACCGTCTATGACAATATTGCTTTTGGTTTACGTGTTCGCCCACGTTCAACACGTCCATCAGAAACTGAAATTAAAAAACGAGTTACGCGTTTACTTGATTTAGTTCAACTTGGCTTTTTAGCTGATCGTTACCCTGCACAACTATCCGGTGGTCAACGTCAACGTATCGCTTTAGCACGTGCTCTAGCAGTTGAACCTCGTGTTTTATTACTGGATGAACCTTTTGGTGCTTTAGATGCTAAAGTTCGTAAAGAACTGCGTCGTTGGTTACGCACACTACATGATGAATTGCACATCACCTCTATCTTTGTAACCCATGACCAAGAGGAAGCTTTAGAAGTTGCTGATCAAATCATTGTCATGAATAAAGGTGATGTAGAACAAATTGGTTCGCCTCGTGAAGTTTATGAAAAACCAGCGACACCATTTGTATTTGATTTCTTAGGTCAAGCAAATCGTTTTGAAGGTGAACATCATGAAGGTATTATTCGTATCGGAGATAATCGCATTCAACTACCAAATCATTTGCAAGCACCGCAAGGAAAAGTCATCGCTTTTGCTCGACCAAATGAATTACATATTCATGCGCAGCCTCAACCGAATACTGTTCAAGCGACTTTTTTACGTGAAGTCTGGATTGCAGGTAGAGTGATCGCTGAATTACAAGATCGTAGTGGGCGTACTATCGAAATTATACTCAGTGTAGAAGAAGCTAATTTGCATCAATTCAGACCAAACCAAACCGTCTGGATTAGTGCAGCTCAACTTCATTTATTTGCAGACCCAACGACGCAAGTTGCTTAAAATAATACTTGATGACGGCTAAACTACCCATATGGAACTTTAGCCGTTCCTCATCCTATATGCGGAAATAATGATTATGAACTTCCAACAACTCAGAATTATTCGAGAAACAGTTCGTCAAAACTTTAATTTAACTGAAGCTTCAGCGGCACTTTATACCTCCCAATCTGGTGTCAGTAAACATATTAAAGATTTAGAAGATGAATTAGGCGTACAACTTTTTGTGCGTAAAGGTAAACGATTACTTGGTCTCACTGAACCAGGACAGTCCTTATTGAGTATTGTCGAGCGCATGTTAGTTGATGCTGATAATATCAAACGCCTTGCTGACGATTTCAATAAAGTTGATGAAGGTACTTTAACAATTGCAACGACACACACCCAAGCTCGTTATGTATTACCTCCTATTGTGAATCAATTTAAGAAGCTTTTTCCTAAAGTGCATTTGGTTTTACAACAAGCAAGTCCTGTTGAAATCGCTGAAATGCTACTTCAAGGTGAAGCTGATATTGGAATTGCGACAGAATCTCTCACCACAGAGGAAAACTTAGCAAGCGTGCCTTACTATGAATGGCACCACAGTATTATTACACCTAAAGACCACCCTTTAACGAAATTAGACAACATCAGTCTCGATCTTTTAGCAGAGTATCCGTTGATTACATATCACGGAGGTTTTACAGGTCGCTCTAAAATCGATAAAGCATTTGAAGATGCACATTTGCATGCAGATATCGTGATGTCAGCGTTAGATGCCGATGTTATTAAGACCTATGTTGAACTCAATATGGGTGTCGGGATCGTCAATGATGTCGCATATGATGCCGAACGTGACTATCGTTTACAGCAAATAAAAACTCACATTTTTGGTACTAACACTACGTGGATTGCTGTAAGAAAAGGTCATTTACTACGTGGTTATGGTTATGAGTTTATCTCGCTTTGCTCACCTAAAACCGATATTAAAGCACTTAAAAAAGTCGCTTACCCTGAGGAATAAAAAAAGATGGCTCTTAAAGCGCCATTTTTTTATATCTGGGAAAAGGATCTTTAAACGAAAAAAACGAGCTTTACAGCTCGTTTTCTCTATGTGCTCGTTCGGCTTAGAAACTGAAACTTACACCAACTTTACCAACTGGCAACCATTCATATTTGTTGTCATTAGCAATTTTATTAGCTTCAGCATTAACCGCTTCTGTTAGAGATTGGTTACCTTCAGTAGTCGCAGTACCTGTTGAAGTTAAAGTAACCTTAGGATTACCTGTGTAGTACGCCCCTACTTCACCAAACACACCAATATTCTTATAAACTTTAGGTGCAAAACCAAAACCTAAGTATGGTGCGATGTCATTTTTGTATTCCATCTTACCATTAATCTTAACGCCATCTGCTCCCGCTAAGAAGTCTTGGTTATTTACACGGAATGCACGAGTAGCATTAACATTACGAGTTAAATCATAGTCATTATCTAAATACGCTACACCAGCGGCAACATACAGTGATTTAGCAAAAAGATTATCACTTGTTCCCCATGGACGCATTTCAGCGTTTAAATAAACATTATTATTTTCCATATCGAGGTCGTAAGTAGAGCCATTTACTTTGACATCATCAGACCAAGAAATGTCACCACCGTTATAACCTAATGTTACACCTACATAAGGGTTAGCATCATAAGTAATCGCACCACCATAACCTGTAGTACCCACTTCAGCACGAACTGAAACTGGATCTAAGTATGAAGGAAACGTAGAACCTGATTCCTTCACAACTTGTTCATCTGCTGCTAAAGCAGAACCTGCAATCGCTGTTAATGCACCTGCAGCTAAAATAACGCGCAAAGCTTTCATTGAAGTCTCCTCAAAAAATACTTTTATCTAAGGTATAGTTGTTACTGTAATAAAATCTTAAAAGAATGATTGATATCTTTTTATACAGAAACTGATTACTTTTTGTTATTTTTTGATACAAATTCAGAATAATTGTATATTTCGAAATAATGGATAAAAAACAATTAAATCCGAATTTATTACAATTTTATTGCTTAATTTTAAAACACTTTATTGTAACGACTTTTTTCAAAGCTTCTTGGTTCAATTTAGTGTAAAATCTTCAAAATTTTTTTGGATGAAGGAAGATCATGTCTCAGCTTTCTACGATCATTGAGCAAGCATTTGAAGACCGTGCAAATTATTCAGCTACGGACTGCCCTACAGAAATTCGTCAAGCCGTTGAAGAAGCATTAACTGGTTTAGACAACGGTACACTTCGTGTGGCTGAAAAGATTGATGGTGAGTGGGTTGTTCACCAATGGTTAAAAAAAGCAGTTTTACTTTCTTTTAAACTCAATGACAATCAGCCTATTGAAGCTTGTGATCTACAGTTTTATGACAAAGTTGCAACTAAATATTCAGGTTGGACTGAAGAGCAATTTAAAGCAGCAGGTGTACGCGTAGTTCCTCCAGCTGTTGCTCGCCGTGGTAGCTTCCAAGCTAAAAATGTGATCTTGATGCCATCTTATGTCAACATCGGTGCATATGTTGATGAAGGTACAATGGTTGATACTTGGGCAACTGTTGGTTCATGTGCGCAAATTGGTAAAAATGTACATTTATCTGGTGGTGTAGGTATTGGCGGTGTATTAGAGCCATTACAAGCAAACCCAACGATCATTGAAGACAACTGCTTCATCGGCGCACGTTCTGAAATTGTAGAAGGCGTAATTGTTGGTGAAGGCTCTGTAATCTCTATGGGCGTATTCATCGGTCAATCGACTAAGATCTACGATCGTGAAACTGGCGAAATTCACTATGGTCGCGTACCTGCTGGTTCAGTTGTAGTTGCGGGAAGCCTTCCTTCTAAATGTGGAACTTATAGCCTTTACGCAGCAATCATCGTGAAAAAAGTTGATGCGAAAACACGTGCTAAAACAAGTTTAAATGATTTATTACGTGCTGACTAAGATGTAATACCACGGAGCTTATACTGCTCCTCGTCTCTACGATTATCACTGATCGTAGAGATTTTTGTTTTTTAATAGCTTGCTGATTTTGTGGTAACTCTTTATGACTTCCTTACGTTCCTCTGCAATTCCTGTCTCTGATCCTGCTGCTGGTTTGCGTATCACTGAGATTTTTTATTCTTTGCAAGGCGAAGCGAATACATTTGGCTTACCCACTGTCTTCATTCGTTTAACTGGTTGCCCTCTTCGTTGCAGCTATTGTGATACCACGTACTCTTTTGAAGGTGGCGAGCGTCAATCACTTGAAGATATCATTGAAACAGCAAGCCAGTTTAAAACACCTTATATATGTGTCACTGGTGGCGAACCACTTGCACAGCCGAATTGTCTTGTATTACTTCAACGCTTGTGTGATCTCGGTTTTGACGTTTCGCTTGAGACAAGCGGAGCTTTAGATGTTTCTAAAGTCGATCCCCGTGTTTCGAAAGTATTAGATCTAAAGACACCAACGTCTAATGAAGATCATCGTAATTTACTTACCAATCTCGACTATCTAACACAGCATGATCAGATTAAATTTGTGATCTGTAATCGTGCCGACTATGAATGGTCTAAACAACAACTGGAAAATTTCCAGTTGCAAGATAAAGTCAGTACAGTATGGTTCTCTCCTGCTTTCGCGGTAGAAAAAGGTACTGTTGCTCTGCCTGCTCTTGCACGTGATTTAGCTCAGTGGATTTTAGATGACCATCTCCCTGTTCGCTTCCAATTACAGTTACATAAGCTGTTATGGAATGATGAATCTGGTCGCTAATGATCTTGTGACTGTCTCAAATGAGGCAAATCATCTACGAATAATTTTAGGTTGAATAATGGAAAATAATATGCGTTCTCGTGCCATCGTATTATTGTCTGGCGGTTTAGACTCGACAACATGTCTCGCTTGGGCACAAGCAAACTATGACTGTATCGCTTTAAGTTTTATGTATGGTCAACGCTCTACAACTGAGCTTGATGCAGCTAAGGCACTTGCACAACGAGCAGGTGTTGAACATCGTGTAATTAATATCGATTTGGGTAATTTAGGCGGTTCCGCGCTTACAGATCATAACATTGATGTACCTGAACAATTACAAGAAGGTATTCCTGTAACTTATGTTCCAGCACGTAACACAATTTTTCTATCCTATGCTCTTGCAGCAGCCGAGGTATTTGACGCTGAAGCCATTGTTATTGGTGTAAATGCTGTTGATTATTCAGGATATCCAGATTGTCGCCCAGAATTTATTGACGCTTTTGCCAATCTTGCAAGACTTGCAACAAAAGCTGGTGTTGAAGGAAAACCTCTTAAAATTGAAACACCTCTGTTACATTTATCCAAAGCGAATATTATACGCTTAGGCATCGAACATGGCGTAGACTATAGCCAAACGGTATCCTGCTATCAGGCAGATGCTCAAGGACGTGCATGTGGCAAATGCGACAGTTGTCGTTTACGTCAGCAAGGTTTTATCGAAGCAGGTGTCGCGGATCCTACGCGCTATGCGGAATAAACGATATAAGGTAAAAATTAGGTACATTATATGAAGTTTTCTAAATCAAATATTATTCTTTCAACAATGATGTCAGCTGCGGCTCTTTTTGCTACAGCATCTCATGCAGCTGATAATCCATTACAAGCAGCATATAAAAGTACCAATGTAAAATCTGCATTAGTCAACGTATGTAAAGATCAAACAGCTAAAGGTGGAAAACTAACCTCTGCGGAAGTAAGTAAATTCTGTAGTTGCCAAATTGATGCACAAGGTAAAGTAACTGAAGCACAAAAATGGGAAATTCAAAGTGCAATTAATGCCAAGAAAAGCCCTAGTTCTTTAGCGTTTGTCCAACAGCAAAATAAAGATTTACAAGCTTGCTTAGGCGCCCCTTTGGTATCTAAGTTAGAAAAATTAACTGAAGAAGCAATGAAAGCTGCTCAGCAACAAGCTCCTAAAAAGTAAGCTTGTATGGTTCAGATTAAAGCCTGCATTTATGCAGGCTTTTTTTAGTTCTGTTAATATTTGAACCACCTAAAGAAATTGACTAAATTCATGTACGATCAATGGAAAACCAATGCTGAAAATCGACGATCAATTGTTTCATTCAGTGGAGGCAAAGATAGCTCTCTCGCCTTGTACCATGCTATGCATAAAGGGACGGTGTTAGGCTTAATTGTGATGTTAGAGGAACAAGGACAACGATCACGTTCGCACGCAATGCCCCTAGATATCATTCGTGCTCAAGCTGATGCGATAGGTTTACCTGTTTATATGACTTCATCGAGTTGGTCTGATTATGAAAGTAAGTTTATTGATTTACTTCATCAGGCTAAAGCTCATGGAGCTGAAGTACTCGTTACTGGCGATCTCGACATGCCACAGCATGGTTGCTGGCACGATAAAGTCACTCAACAGGTTGGGCTCAAGTTAGGCATGCCACTTTGGTTAAGACCACACAAACAAGTCGTTGAGGAATTTATTTCACTTAGTTTTCACAGTGTTATTGTTACCGTCAATCTCAAATTGGGGATGCGCGTTGAAGACTTAGGTAAAACACTTACTTTGGAATATATCCAAGAACTGGAAGATCGCGGTATTGATCCATGTGGCGAAAGTGGTGAATTTCACACCACAGTGATCAATGGTCCCATTTTTAACAAAGCAATTCCTATACGCCATGGTGAAATTGTTTATCATGAAGAATATGCATTTTTACCACTTGAACTAGATCAACCATAACCTTTATTGAAGGATGAGACATGTCTGAGAATATTCAATTACCTGATCAAAGCTTCCCGACAACTGAAGGTGAACTTAACCTGACACAAATCGAAAGTGAATGGTTAGTTTTATATTTTTACCCTAAAGATTCCACACCTGGCTGTACAACTCAGGCGATCGGTTTTTCATGTTTAAAAGATCAGTTTGCAGCTTTAAACTGTCAAATTATCGGTGTCTCACGTGATTCTGTTAAATCTCACCAGAACTTCACTGAAAAGCAATCACTTAATTTCAATCTGATTAGTGATCGACAAGAAATCTTATGTAAACATTTTGATGTCATTAAAGAAAAAAATATGTACGGCAAACAAGTCATGGGCATCGAACGTTCAACCTTTATTTTTCACAATAAGCAATTGGTGAAAAGCTATCGTAAAGTTAAAGCTGCAGGACATGCTGAACAAGTATTGGAAGATTTAAAAGTTTTACAATCTGCTTAATTTGCTTGCCTTCAAAAAAGCGAGTTTATACTCGCTTTTTTTACAGTTAAATTGTAGCCCTAAACTAAAATAACGTATCATTAAACGATTAAAATAACGAACCTAAATCTTAAAAAATGAAATCGATCCAAGTTTTAATTTTATTTCCGTTGTTTATTTCTGGATGCAGTATCAGCACCCCAACACATTCACAAGAAAATTCTACTTCAATCTCTCAAGTTCAGAAATTATCAACCGAAATACGCTGTGAAGACTTACAAAACCCAGCTTATCAACAAACCATCTTGCAGTCGATTAACGACATTCGGCAACAATCGCGTCAATGTGGACAACGACATTTTTCAGCAACATCACCCTTAGTATGGAATGAACATTTGGCTAGAAGTGCTTATGCTCATGCCATAGATATGACTCAATATAATTTTTTAGGGCATCGTAGTCAGGGCGGTTTAGACCTCAAAGCTCGCTTGAAACTTTATCAGTTTAAAGGACGCGGCGGCGGTGAGAATGTTGCACGTGGGCAGAAAAACTTGAATGAAGTATTAACGACTTGGCTAAACAGCCCCATGCATTGTGCCAATATAATGAATCCTAAATTTACAGACTATGCAGTGGCATGTACCTTTGACTCCACTGAAAAACAAAAGCCATACTGGGCACAACAATTCGGAATTCGTTAACAGGAAACACCTATGCAAAATGGCTCGATCATTCCTATTTTTCGTATCTTTGACATTAAATTAGCACAATCATTTTATCTTGATTATTTAGACTTCCAAATCGATTGGCAGCATACTTTCGGGGACAACTTCCCTATTTATCTGCAAATCTCCAAAGACGATTGTGTTCTCCATTTGTCCGAACACTTCGGTGATGCGAGTCCGCATAGTGCGATTCGTATTTACTGGGAGAATCTCAGCTTGTTAAAAAATGAACTTGAGGTCAAGGATTATAAGTTTGCTAAACCCCAAGTTGAAAAAACAGATTGGGAAACATTAGAACTGAGTATGACTGATCCCTTTTCCAATCGAATTATCTTTTGGGAAGATGCTTAATTAGTCCGCTAAAAGTTGATAATGAAAGACTTTAGAAATAATTTTCCACTCACCCTGCTTTTGTACCAATGTGAGTGCGTCATAAAAATATTTAGGTTCAATCACACATTCAACATGTACCATCGCTAACTGATCATGAATCAAATTGATCGCAATAACCTTATCTTGTCTTAATTGGTTTTGAGATGCGGGTGAAATACGCTTTTCCACAATAGCGAAATAAGTATCCATATCTAACTTAAGCATCGGATCATCCGTAGCGTTGATATAAGTTGCATCGGAATGAAATACGTCCTGCAATTTATCCACATCACAAAAGTGCAAACCATCAAAGTATTTTTCGAGTTGCTGTTGAATCTTAATTATCGGATTATTTTGCATCTTATGTACCTATTCTTTGTCTATTACGTATGGTCGAAACTGATTCGCCTGCCACACCCCAGTTATCTGTATCAACTTCATCAATGACCACAAATGTAGTAGCTGGGTCTTTATGAAGCACCCGAACCACTAAATCTGTAGCCTCTTGAATCAATTGTTGTTTCTGTGCAGTAGAGACATTTTCTTTGGTGATTTGAATTAAAATATAAGGCATGCGGATCTCCTTTTATAATTTTATAGATGGTAAGAACACTAAGATGCTTCGGCTGCTATTGCATCTTGAACCGTTTGACGATGAGAAATTCGCTGCATAAAAGCTGTTAAATGAATAAAATGCCCAAGATCAAGACCAATAATGTCAGCCCAGCGTGTCACCACAAACAGATAAATATCAGCAATGGTAAAATTACTTCCCGATAAGTAGTTTTGCCCATCTAACTGTTGATCAACCCATGCATAGTGTTTATTTAAAATTGTACTAAAGATAGTTTTAGATTCTTCGCCATAGGATTCATGGAAAAATGGTGAATATGCTTTATGAATTTCTGAAGCAATAAAATTCATCCAAGAAAGTGTTTGATAACGCTCTGAGGTATTTATTTCAGGTAATAAATCCTTACGTTCGAATTGATCCACAAGAAACTGACTAATCACAGCACCTTCCGTTAAAAAAGAACCATCTTCAAGCTGTAATACAGGTACTTGACCCTTCTTATTGAGTCTATAAAAGTCCTCACCTAGTTCAGTTAAATGCTGTTCTAAATCGACTTTGATTAAATCAAATGGAAGTCCAAGCTCTCTTAAAACGATATGTGGGGCTAGAGAACATGCATTTGGTGAATAGAATAATTTCATAAAAATAACTCCATACAAGGTATGCGAATCATCTTATTGTTTACTTATATGTGCTTAAATAGCTTGCAACTCAAATCATTTTTTACATGGTGTAATGAATGAATCACCCTCTAAAACGGATGATGTTTAGTAGCGTCGAATTGTTTTGCTTAGTAGCAGAATATGAAAGCTTTTCTAAGGCAGCCTTACATGCAGGTGTGAGTCCAGCAGCGGTCAGTCGCTCAATTGCTCGATTAGAGAAGCATTTAGCGACTCCATTGTTTGTAAGAACGACTCGACAAGTCCGTTTAACTGCGCAAGGAAAAATCTATTTTGATGAATGTAAACAAGCGCTGAATCAAATTTTAGAAGCAGAACAGCAACTCAAAAATCAAACACAGCAACCCTCTGGTTTAATTCGTATCAGTGTTCCAACACCATATGGACACTATCGCATCCTACCGTTATTGGCAAAGTTTTCACAGCAATATCCAAGCATCCAAGTAGATGTTCAACTAACCAATAAAAATGTGGACTTTATAGCAGAAGGATATGACCTGGCGATTCGTGGACGACAATTTGCTGATTCAAATTTGATTGCACGGCAACTAGAACAGGCTGAACTGATTGTAGTGGCGGCGCCTGAGTATTTAAAACAATTCGGAACACCGCAAAACCTTGAAGATTTACAGCATCATCAATGTATTCAGTTTGTTCTTCCCAGTACAGGGAAAAATGTTCCGTGGCTATTTACCTCTAATCAACAAATAATTGAATATCAAAGTGCAGGAAATATTCGTTGCTTAGATGATATTTTAGGTACGGTAACACTGGCAAAACATAGCGCTGGTTTATTACAAACCTATCGTTTCATTGTAGAAAAAGAGCTTAAGAATGGAGATTTGATTGAGGTGCTTAGCGAATTTTCAGGCACTTCACGCCCATTTTCTTTACTTTATCCATTAAAAAAACACGAATCTTTCCATATTCGTGTTTTCATCGATTTTCTGCTTAAAGAACTTAAATCTTAAAAACATTCATCCAAATTACTTTTATCACCCGCAAGATATTTACGCTGCAATTCCGCATAGACTTTTGTATTTTTAAATTCAGTCAGAAATTCAATCGTGCCTTTAGGGAAAAATTTAGTTTGAATCTCACCTCGATAATAGGCTTCTCGCATAGGCGTAGCTGAAATAGAATCCTTTAAACTATCCAACTCAACCATTTCCCATTCTGGAAATAAAGCTAAATAATAAGAAGATTCATCTTTGAAGTGACCAATCAAACCTACTTTTGCATTTGGCTGAACCACTAGATTAACCAATGTTTTGACTTGTTTGACCCATTTTTCATCGTTATACACATCAACCACATGCACGAAATAAATCCGCTTCTGATCATCTTCTGAAAAGTTAGACAGAATCATTTGCTCACGTTCATGGGCTAAAAATGGATTTTTGATATTCCGTTCTGATTGTGCTGAACCTAATGCCAATATCACGTTCTGACTTTGCTGTAACGCAATTTCAATGGTTTGTAGATGTGCCAAATGAAAAGGCTGAAAGCGTCCAATAAAAACAAGATAGTCAAATGTGTACATAGGCGTAATTTCACTTTTTGTGAACTCATCAGTTGCACCATGTAACGCAAATATGCGACATAATGAGAGCACTTTAAAAATCAATCTGAATTAAAGCAAGGATAGTACGATGACACTTAGCTGTATTCAACAACCTCATCAACATTTGCAAGCAAATTTAGAAGATGGCGTACTCACCTTAGCCATTAACCGTTCAGAAGCCAAAAATGCACTTTACGGTGAACTTTATCTTTGGATTGCAAAAGCATTAGATGAAGCTGATACAAATAAAGATGTACGTGTTGTGATTTTCCGTGGTGCAGAACAAGATTTTACTGCAGGTAATGATATGAAAGACTTCATGGGCTTTATGCAAAAGCCATATGAAGGCAAAGCGAGTGATCAACCTCCATTTGTATTATTAAAAGCCGCGGCTCGTTTTTCTAAGCCACTTATTATCGCAGTGAAAGGTGTTGCAATTGGTATTGGTGTAACAATCTTATTGCATGCTGACATCGTATTTGCAGACAATACTGCCCTATTCCAAATACCATTCGTAAGTTTAGGCCTTTCTCCTGAAGGTGCTGCGAGCCGTTTATTGGTCAAACAAGCAGGCTATCAGAAAGCGGCTGAATTATTATTCACAGCGAAGAAGTTTGATGCAGCAACAGCAGTAAAAGCAAATCTTGTAAATGACGTTGTTGAAGATGCCTATGCAACCGCTCAACAAACCGCTCAACATTTAGCAGCATTACCTTTAGCATCTCTAAAACAAAGCAAAGCGCTAATGAAAAAAGACTTAGCTGAAATTATTGCTTGTGTCGATGAAGAAGCTGAAATCTTTATGCAGCGTGTACGCTCACCTGAAATGATGGAAGCTGTACAAGCATTTATGCAAAAACGTAAGCCTGACTTCTCACAGTTCAATTAATACATTTCACTGTTTTTATACAAACCATTTAGTCAAGACTGGGTGGTTTTTTTATTTAACGTCCCAATATTAACAACAAACTTATAGGAACATTTATTCTCATGTCTGAACAAAATCAAACCGAAAAAAAACGCTACTACGAACCTGCCCCTCAAGATATTGATGTTGCCAATTTCCGTAAAGTCATTGAAAGCCGTCGTTCAGTACGTAAGTTCACGGATAAACCAATTCCAAGTGAGATTTTAGATGAATGTTTAGATTTGGCACTGCTTGCACCCAACTCATCAAACTTACAGCCTTGGACATTCTATGTTGTGCAAAATCCAAGCAAGAAAAAACAACTGGTTAAAGCGTGTTTAGGACAACTTGCCGCTAAAACTGCATCCGAATTAATCGTATGTGTCGCTAGAACAGATCGTGTTGATGAAATGGCAAAACTAAATATCACCGAGTTTCCATTTCCAGAAGCACCACCAGCGGTTCAAAAGTATTACCGCTTTATTCCCTACAACTATAAAACAGGTTATTTCAATGCCTTAGGTAACTTCAAAAAAGTTGCATTTAAAGTAGCCCGTACTCTCGATAAACAACTTCCCGTGACTGCATTTAACCCTGCCGATGCCAAATTATGGGCAACTAAAACCACAGCTTTAGCCTGTGAAAACCTTGTATTGGCTTTACGCGCTTATGGTTTTGATAGTTGCATGATGGAAGGTTTTGATGAACCTTTGGTTCGTAAAATTTTAAAGCTAAATGATCAACAATATCCTGTGATGGTGATTGGTGCAGGTGAGCGTGCCAAAGATGGCGTGTTCTTCCCGCAATATCGTTTTGATCGTGATTTATTTATTCAAAAAGTATAATTATTCAAAATCTAATATTTGGATAAACTCAAAGGCAGGCTCTTCATAAGGATGGCTTGCCTTTAATGCCTTCGCCACATCACTGGCTTTTTCTTCAGGTACAATGGTTTCTACACGCCATTCTTCAAGCTGCTCTAGTTCGTCTAATTGTCCTAAAAATGGATTTGCACCTTTAACAGGCTTAAACTGCCCTATTCCTTTCACTTGCCAAGCACAATGCTCATAATTGCCAATACCGCCTGCACCAGCTTCAAAGATAGCTTTTTTGGTTAATTCAAGGTGTGATTCAGGTACATAATAAATAAGTTTTAGCATATTCTTAATGATGTTGAACTCTTGCTGATCATCAATCATAAGCTTAAAAACAATGAAATATCAAAGCGAAATATTCATAACGAGGTAACTAACAACTATGAATACAACTTGGATAGCAACCGTTAAGCCAAACAAAAACCAACCTTTATCTTTGCTATGGATTGTTCTCATGTGATTTGCTTTTTTCATCATGTTGTTCTCCGATTCTTATGATCATTATTGAGAATGCAAAAATTGAACCATTTTAAATAATATTAATTAAACTAGTTATGATGATAAAACAACCAATTCCAACTCAAAATGATATAGGTCATCAAAATGGGATAACTTCCAAGCAAACTCTTTTTCTACAACAAGAAAAACAACAAACACATCAGAACTCACCTTTAATTTTTACTGTAGATGATGTGTTCTCAGATCAAGAATGTCTTTCATTCATCGAACTTAGTAATCAATATCATTATGAAACAGCTGATGTATTCCTAAACTCAGCTCGTCAAGTGCTCACCAATGTCAGAAATAATAAACGAGTGATTTATGATGATATTCAGCTTGCCGAAACACTATTTTCCAAACTCAAACATCTCTTGCCTGAGCAATTGAATGGT
The DNA here is from genome assembly GCF_027854795.1 of Acinetobacter sp. AOR34_HL. NCBI lineage: Bacteria > Pseudomonadati > Pseudomonadota > Gammaproteobacteria > Moraxellales > Moraxellaceae > Acinetobacter > Acinetobacter sp. AOR34_HL. Next base: position 65,402 of record NZ_JAKTID010000043.1, read on the forward strand.
TGGACATTAAGTGGCTTAAATGAACGTTTTCGTTTTTATCGTTATGAAAATGGGGAAACATTTAGACCACATTGGGATGGGATTTATGAAGTGAATGATTGGCATAGTAGTCAACTTACATTATTGATCTATCTGAGCGAAGATTTTACGAGTGGAGAAACAGTGTTTTACCGTGATAGTGGCATGCTGAAACCCTGTAAGGAAACTCAAATCGCGAGTATTCAACCCAAACTTGGGCAGATATTAGTATTTGAGCATCAACAGTTACATGAGGGAGCACCTGTGCTTTCAGGTCAGAAATATGTATTACGTACCGATGTAATGTATAAACATCCGATGCTCTTAAAACATCAGGATTCTTAAATCCAATAAGCTGATATAGATAAAAGCCATTTCATAATGACTTTTATTTCAACGAATCAAAATACCTATATTTATTGTTTTCTACAAACCAGCTTATTTTTTATTGCATGCCAACACCTTTTTTATTTGTTAAATATCTCTTCTCATATATTGTCATCGCAAAAGCTAAACCACATAAAATCACAAAACCACTGGTCATTGGAACTAATGTCCCGTTATATAACTGTCCAATAATCGAAGCTAGAATTAAAGACAGTACAGAAGATGATGCACCGATAATCGCTGAAGCCATTCCTGCGACATGCCCCATCGGTTCCATAGCGATTGCATTTAAATTACCAAATAAAGTTCCAAACAATAAAAATAGAATGCATGCATACAGCATAAACATCCAAAAAAAAATCTGAACGCCAACAAGCTGAATAATCAGGAATATCAAAGAAATTAAACATAAACCCAAAAAACCATAAATACAGATTGGACGCATACCAAACTTCATTACGATTTTAGAGTTAGTAAATGAAGCAATCCCCATCACACCTGCTAACACAGCAAAATAAGCACTAAATTCTGCACCTGATTTACCAAACTGCTGCATAAAAATTTGTTGTGAAGTTCCTAAATAACCAATAAACCCACCAAAACAAAAGCCAGCACACAACAGATAACTCATCGTGGTTTTATTACTCACCACTTCCTTAAAGCCATCTTTAAATGCTTGTACACGCATAGGTAACCGATTTTCTGGAACTAAGGTTTCTTCTAAACGTAAAGCAACCCATAATCCAACGATGGTTGCGTAAACCATATATAAGACAAAAATATCTCGCCATCCAAAGAAATGAATAATCAATTGCCCTAAACTTGGTGCAACAGCTGGAGCAACCATAAATACCATCATGATCAAAGACATGATACGTGCCATTTGGGCACCACTATATTTGTCTCTCACAATGGAAATAGAAGCTACATAAGGACCAGACACCCCTATTCCTTGAATAAATCGCCCAACTAAAAACCATTCAAAACTTTGTGTGGAATAACACAACAAGCTTCCTAGAAAGTAAATGACAATCCCTGTAAATAAAATCCGTTTGCGTCCAATCGCATCCGACAATGGACCTGCAATCAATTGCCCCAAAGTCATACCAGAGAAAATCGTAATGATGACCCACTGTGACTGATTATCATTTTGTAAAATAAAAACTTTTCCGATTTCACCTAAAGCAGGTAATACCGCATCAATCGAAAAAGAAACGATCGACATTAATAATGCCATCAACAGAGCAAATTCGTGGAAATGGATTTTTGATTTCATTTGTTATTCTCCATCAATATTCATTTTTATACTTGAATGAAATAAGCCACCTTACGGTGGCTTATTTTTTATTTCATATTAACCAATGAACTTACGTGCATTGCGGAACATACGCAACCAAGCACCATCTTCAGCCCAATCTTCAGGCTTCCAAGAATGTTGTAAAGCACGGAAGTTACGCTCTGGGTGTGGCATCATTACTGTTGCACGACCATCTTTAGAAGTTTGTCCTGTAATCGCCTCAGGTGAACCATTCGGGTTCAATGGATAGTGCTGAGTTGGATTACCCAAACTATCTACATAACGCAAGATGACTTGGTTCTCTGCATTTAAAGTGGCAAGTTGTTGTTCTGTCGCAACTAAACGACCTTCACCATGCGCAACTGCGATTGGTAAAATCGAACCTTGCATATCTTCAAGCAACACAGAAACAGATTTCTCTACACGAACATTCACTGCACGCGCTTCAAATACTTCTGACATGTTACGGTGGAAACGTCCCCAATGCTCTGCACCAGGAATCAGCGGAGCAAGTTGTGACATCATTTGACAGCCGTTACATACGCCTAAGCTGAATGTATTTTCACGATGGAAGAATTGTTCGAACTGATCACGTAGTTTCGCATTGAACAATACTGATTTCGCCCAGCCACCACCAGCACCCATCACGTCACCGTATGAGAAGCCGCCACATGCCACTAAACCTTCAAAGTCGCTTAAGCTCACACGGCCTGCAAGTAAATCACTCATGTGTACGTCGATAGTATTGAAGCCTACTTTGTCAAAGGCTGCCGCCATTTCCACATGACCATTTACACCTTGCTCACGCAAAATTGCCATATTTGGACGACGTGTATTGATAAACGGCGCTTCAACTGGCTCATTTAAGTCATATGTTGGTTGTGCAATTAAACCTTTGTGGTTCTTATCTGCAATTAAAGCAAATTCTTGATCAGCTGTTTCAACGTTGTCACGTAAACGTTGGATCTGATGTGAAACTTCAGCCCAAGCTTGTTGTAATTCAGCACGCTCAAGCGTTAAACCATTTACAACCAATTGATCAGTTGTATTCACACGACCAACAACAGCAATTGTATCTTTCAAGCTAGATGCTGCAACTTCAACTTCTAACTGCGCCCAATCAGCAGCCGTAATTTGAAGTACTGCACCAATTTCTTCAGCAAATAAGCTTTCAGTTGATTGATTTTCTAGAGCAACACCTAAACGCGATGCGAACATCATTTCAGCAACAGTCGCCAATAGACCACCATCACCAATGTCATGGTAAGCTTTGATCACGCCACGATTGTTCCAGTCTTGAATCAAGGCAAAGAATGCTTTGAAGTCATCAAAACTATCAACATCAGGGGTAACAGAACCGATTGCTTTATATACTTGCGCAAGGATCGAACCACCTAAACGGAATTGACCTTTAGATAAATCGATACGTACAAGTACTGAGTCTGCTAAGTTCTTCAGTTCAGGTGTTAATGTTTTACGTACATCTAAAACAGGTGCAAACGCAGTGATTACGCCTGTCATTGGAGAAGTTACGGCTTTATCTTCACCATCATTCCAAGTGGTACGCATTGAAAGTGAGTCTTTACCGACAGGAATAGCGATACCCAATGCAGGACACATTTCCATACCAATCGCTTTCACACCTTCAAACAAGGCTTGATCTTCACCTTTTTGACCAGCCGCAGCCATCCAGTTGGCAGAAAGCTTGATATCGCTGATTTGTTCGATGTTGGCACAGGCAATATTGGTAATTGCTTCCGCAACCGCTAAACGTGCAGATGCAGCAGGATTTAACAAAGCAACTGGTGGGCGCTCACCCATCGCCATAGCTTCACCTGTAAAGCCTTGCAAGCTTGTCGTCGTTACTGCTGCATCTGCAACAGGAACCTGCCAACGGCCAACCATTTGATCACGGGCAACCATACCTGTAATCGAGCGGTCACCAATTGTGATCAGGAATGATTTAGACGCAACTGTTGGATTCTTCAATACGCGGAAAATCGCATCTTTCAAATCAACTTTTGATGCATCAAAGTCGTTACCTTTACGTTCAATCGTTTCATATGAACGTTGCATACGTGGTGTACCACCCAACATGACTTGCATTGGGATATCGACTGCATTGTTTTCAAATAACGGATCTTCAACAGTCAGATGACGTGCTTCAGTCGCTTCACCAAGTACTGCAAACGGACAACGCTCACGTGCACAAATTTCTTCAAACTGTTCTAAAGATTCTGGACGAATCGCTAACACATAACGTTCTTGCGCTTCATTTGACCAGATTTCCATCGGGCTCATGCCTGGCTCTAAAGATGGAATCTTACGCAGGTTCAATACAGCACCTAACTCGTGATCATTCACTAGTTCAGGCATCGCATTGGATAGACCACCCGCACCCACGTCATGTATAGACACGATTGGGTTAAAGTCTTCTAAGCGCCAGCATGTATCAATGACTTCTTGGCAACGGCGTTCCATTTCTGGGTTTTCACGTTGTACTGAAGCAAAGTCTAAGCTCTCACCCATAGTACCGCTGTCTACAGATGATGCAGCACCACCACCAAGACCGATTAACATGGCAGGACCACCCAATACAATGAGCAAGTCACCTGGTTGAATCGCATCTTTTTCAACGTGGTCAGGACGAATGTTACCGTAACCACCAGCGATCATAATTGGTTTATGGAAGCCTTTAACTTCACCATTCACATTCTGTTCGAAGGTACGGAAATAACCATTTAATGCAGGACGACCAAACTCGTTGTTAAACGCCGCACCACCCAATGGACCTTCAATCATGATTTGTAATGGCGATGCCATACGTGAAGGCTTACCGTAGTTTTCTTCCCAAGGCTGTTCGAAACCAGGGATATTCAAGTTAGAAACCGTAAAGCCTGTTAAACCTGCTTTTGGTTTACCACCACGACCTGTTGCACCTTCATCACGGATTTCACCGCCTGAACCAGTTGCAGCACCAGCAAATGGAGAAATTGCTGTTGGGTGGTTATGCGTCTCAACCTTCATTAAAATATGAGCGGCTTGGCTCTTATATTTATAAACAAAGTGACCATTTTCATCCGCTTTTGGATAAAAACGCATCGTGTCATAACCCACGATCACAGAGGCATTGTCTTTATACGCCGACAATACATCTGTTGGAGATTCTTTATAGGTGTTCTTAATCATTTGGAACAATGATAATGGTTGTTTTTCACCATCAATTGTCCATTCAGAACCAAAGATTTTATGACGACAGTGTTCAGAGTTCGCCTGAGCAAACATCATTAACTCGATGTCATTTGGATTACGACCCAGCTTAGTAAATGCTTCGGTTAAGTAATCAATTTCTTGCTCAGATAAAGCAAAGCCGAACTCATTATTCGCTTTAACTAATGCTTCTTTACCTTGACCCAAGATATCAATTGAGTTGAGTGGCTTCGGCGCAGTTTCTGAGAATAAAGCTTTTGCATCTTCAATTTGAGCAAAAACTGTTTCCGTCATACGGTCATGAAGTACTTGTTTAACTTCATTCGTAATTTCAGTGACACCTTTTAACGTGAATAAAAGACCACGTTCTAGACGGTGTACTGGTGTATTACAGTTTTGGAAAATATCAGTTGCTTTAGACGACCACGGAGAGATTGTGCCAACACGTGGAGTTACTAAAATTTGGATTTCATCACTTGCAGCTTGGCGAAGTTCGAAAGATTGACCATCGTTTAAAAGTTGTAATGCCGATTGATGTTGCTGCTCGTTGAGCGCTTGATCAAACAAATAAACCCACTGGCTGTCAAAAGATTGAACAGAACTCATTGACGCTAAACGGTTTAAGAGTTGAGCTTTCTTAAAAGAAGAATGTGCTGATGCACCGGCCACGATAAACATGTTGACTTTGGCTCCACGGGTGGGTCTAACGAACCTACCGCAATGTGACTTATGAGAGAGCGCATATTCTACTGTGAAAGCCTTCTTTCAGCTAGCCATATCCATCTTAAAAATCAGAGTTTTCTATCCCAAATCACTTAATTTCTTATCGCTTTATGGGTTTAGTATATTCGTAACAATTCGTTTAGTTTGTTCTGATGTACGCATTTCCCATCTCTCATTTTCACGACCTCTTTATTCCAATAGTATAAAAACCAATACTATCAATAGAAAAATCAGAGTGCTTTACACTTACATGACAACTTATGTCGCACTACTCTAGTGCTTTAATCTTTTTTTTGGCATGATGAATTAAAGTCAGTTTGAATAATGATAAATGGAACAAATGCGTTGGTTGGAATTGCTCTCTGCAATTCGCTTAGGTAGTAAAAAAAGTAGCACCGAATTGGCTAGAAGCCCGTTTCATAAAGATTACGATAGAATTATATTTTCCCAAAGTTTTCGACAACTGAATAGAAAAACTCAAGTTCACCCATTGACTCAGCACGATGGTATTCATACTCGATTGACTCATTCACTCGAAGTATCTTGTATTGGTCGCTCGCTTGGTATGCTCGCCGCAGAAAAGATCAAAGATGAATTACCTATGTGGATTTCACCTGCTGATGTCGGTGCGATTATTCAAGCGGCATGTTTAGCTCACGATATTGGCAATCCCCCTTTTGGTCATGCAGGTGAATATGCGATACGTGAATGGTTTGATGATGCCTCACATCGTGACTTTCTGACCAAACTCACTCCCGAAGAAGAAGCAGACGTTCGTCAATTTGAAGGTAATGCGCAAGGTCTTCGTTTACTGAGTCGTATTGACTACCATCCTGATGATGGTGGTATGCGTCTGACCTGCGCAACACTGGGTGCCTATTTAAAATATCCTTGGTTATCAAAAACCATCGACCAACAAGGCGATACCCCATCCCATCAAAGAGCAAAATTTGGTTGCTATCAATCAGAAAAGGAAATCTTAAAACAGCTTGCTGAACAGCTTGGTTTAATTAAACTGGGTGAATATCACTATTGTCGTCACCCTCTAACTTATTTATTAGAAGCTGCTGATGATATTTGTTATGCACTGATTGATTTAGAAGATGGCATCATTCTTAATATGTTGAGTTATGAAGAAGTTGAACCTATCTTCCTCAACTTGATCGCAGATTTTGGTCTTCCTGAAGAGCTGCATTTACCGCATACCACTTGGCAACAAAAAATTGCAGCCTTGCGTGGTCGTGTAATGAAACGATTAGTCGATGAAGTCACGACGGCTTTTGCAAAACACCACTATGAAATCATCACAGGTCAACTCAAAGGTAGCCTTTTACAATATTGCTCACCTGATATTGAAGCAGGGATTCAAACTGCGAAAAATCTTGCACGTGATCGTATTTTTGAACATCCTCAAAAATCCGGTTTAGAAATTATTGCGCATCAAAGCTTACAGACTATTTTAGATGCTTTTGTGCCTTTGACCATGCCGCATAAAACATTAAGCTTTAAAGAACAACGTTTGATGTCGATTTTGCAACATTCAGGCGCAAATTTTCAAAACAACCATTACAATAATATTATGCAAGTCTTAGATATTATTAGTAAGTTCTCAGACCATCAGGCTTATAGCTTGGCGCAAGAGCTACAAGGGAATAAAGTTGGCTTCTTTTAAAAGAATATGCAAACTCTATTTTCTTAAATGACTTTGGTTTAAATCTTTTCAAATAAATAGTGAAAAATTTTCTATGATCGGATGTTTAATTGGCGAAGTGTTTGCCTTAGAAGCCCCTACTGTATTACTTAATGTAAATGGGGTTGGTTATGAAATCGATACACCGCTTTCAACATTTTGCCAATTACAAAAAGGACAAAAAGTAACGTTATGGACGCATTTAGTCGTTCGTGAAGATGCTCAACAATTATATGGCTTCAGTGAAGCACAAGAAAAAATTATTTTCCGCACCCTACTCAAAGTAAACGGTGTAGGACCAAAAATGGCATTAGGGATTTTATCTACGTTAAGTGTTGAATTATTAATTCACACCATTGAACACGATGATATCAATACACTGATTAAAGTGCCTGGGGTTGGTAAAAAAACGGCTGAACGTTTAATGATTGAATTACGTGATCGTTTCAAAGCACTTTCACAGTCAGCGAATAGCACTTCACAAACAACCACCTCTCAAATTCAATTCATGTCAAACTCACCTGTTGCTGAGGCTGAGGCTGCTTTACAATCGCTTGGCTATAAACCTATTGAAGCACAAAAAGCTGTGGCAGCTGTCAAGGCTGACTATACAGAATCTGCCGATATTATCCGCGCAGCTCTTAAATCGATGATGAAGTAATATTATGCAAGATCGCCTCATTAGTGGAATTGAAAAACCTGAAGATCATTTTGATCGTGCAATTCGTCCGACATCACTTGCTGACTATATTGGTCAGCCCGTGGTTCGCGAGCAAATGGAAATTTTCATTGGTGCTGCTCGTGGGCGTGGTGAAGCACTGGATCATACGCTAATTTTTGGACCACCAGGTTTAGGTAAAACCACGCTCGCCAACATTATTGCTCGCGAAATGGGTGGCAATTTAAAGTCTACGTCTGGTCCTGTATTGGAGCGGGCTGGTGATCTAGCTGCGATGCTGACCAACTTAGAAGAAGGTGATGTTTTATTCATAGATGAAATCCATCGTCTTTCGCCAGTGATTGAAGAAATCCTCTATCCAGCGATGGAAGATTATCAACTGGATATTATGATTGGCGAGGGTCCAGCAGCGCGCTCTATTAAACTAGATTTACCGCCATTTACATTAGTCGCAGCAACAACACGTGCTGGTCTACTCACTTCCCCGCTACGTGATCGTTTTGGAATTGTGCAACGTCTGGAGTTTTACTCTGTTGAAGATCTTACGCATATTGTAACGCGTTCAGCAAACCTCATGGATGTTCCAATTACTAGAGAAGGTTCAACTGAAATTGCAAGACGTGCCCGAGGTACTCCACGTATCGCCAATCGACTATTACGCCGTGTACGCGATTACGCTCAAGTGAAAGGCACAGGTGAAGTAACTCAAGAAATGGCTCAACGTGCTCTAGACATGCTAAATGTCGATAAAGCAGGTTTAGATACTTTAGATCGTCGTTATATCAGTATGTTGCTTGAACGATTTGAAGGCAGACCTACTGGTGTTGAAGCATTAGCAGCCGCAATGGCTGAAGATAGCGGAACACTAGAGGATGTTATTGAACCTTACTTAATCCAACAAGGTTATGTTATGCGCACTGCTCGCGGGCGTATAGCAACGAATATGGCTTATTTGCAATTTGGTATGACCCCACCTGAATAATATCAATTTCCTTTAATAAAATACTTTCTATAGTGAAGTAATTAAAATAATATACAGATTATTCTACTTACTTCATTATTTTATTAAGGGTTAAAATGAAAAATAAACTTTCCACAACAATATTTTATAGCAGCATAATATTACTAACAGCTTGTGGGGATGGAAGTGATGGTAGTAGTAATGGAACATCCATCCAAAGTAAAGAAAAAAATAAACTACACCAAAGCAGAATCTATTGAGTCGATTTATGAACCAATCATTAGTTTATCTCAAGAGAATGACAATATTGCATTGATTGGCACTGAGTTTGCAGAAATATTTATTATGGCATTTATGCTGGTAATAACTTTAGATGTTCAAAAGGCTCATTTACAAAAAACAGCGACAAGAGCATTACATTCAATGGCTGTGAGTTTATGGATTATATAAATGATGACAGCAGCTCTATAACTCGCTTAGGTATTTTCACCATCTCTGGATCCGTAAATAGCAAAGTAATATCATCGGCAGATTCTGCACGTTACGAGACTTCATTAAAGAACTTCAAAATCATTCCACCAAGTGATTCGAGTATTACTTTCAATGGTGACTTTGCCAGTAAATACACCCGATCATCTACTCAATATCAAATCAAAGAAATGGTACTAAGTGTATTTGATGATGAAACCAAAAAAACGCAACGGTTGATGATCAATAATTACCAACTCAATGTGAATAATCTTATGTTTACTGCACTAGGAAATATTCAAGGTACTCCTGAAAGTAAATTTTTCTCAGTCAATTTCAAAAGTGATGTCAGATTTGAAAATGATACAGATAAAATAGCTTTCTATCCTAATTTTGCTGAAATTATGATTGAAGACACTGACAATATAAAAAATACAATTAAGATTTCAAACACGAGCAATTACAAGGCTTTAATCAGTGCATATGCAGATGGCATAACAGTAACAGGATTCCCTAAAACAGTTGAATGGGATGAACTCAATTAACTTTAAATAATTGTCTTTTCGGTCAAGCCCTACATGTTAGGGCTTTTTTTATGCGCATCAAGAATATGTTATTTATTACTATTTCCTTAGTCTCATCGAGAACATATCATTCCTTCATCGCTCCCAGTACGAAACCAATAGGTAAAAGAAATGGCAAATCATTTTGAATTCAACATTCGCGTTTATATTGAAGATACAGATGCAGGTGGTATCGTCTATCATGCCAATCATATCCGCTATATGGAGCGTACTCGAACAGAATGGCTAAGAGCAGCTGGCGTTGATCATTATTGGCACCAAGAGGATTACAACTTTGTGGTTCACCAAATTCAGGTGAAATATGTACGTCCAATATTAATGGATGATTTAATTACCGTTACAGCACGTGTTATTTCGTGTAAAGCCGCATCTTTTGTGTTGCAACAAAATATTTATCGTGGTGAAATCTTGCTGGCTTCAGGTGAGGTTACGTTGGCATGTTTGAATAAAGACATGATGCCACGTCGACTTCCTGACGAAATTCGTGATCTGATTCAAAAAGAATTAGCACAGGACTAAAAATAAACTTTCGGCACTTAACTTATGGCAACAAATTTAGAATCTTCTCTGCATATCTCTGACCTGATTTTACAAGCAAGCCCTGTCGTACAATTGGTGATGCTGATCTTATTACTCGCTTCTATTTATAGCTGGTATTTGATTGCAAAATTGCATATGGGTTTCAAAAAAGCAGAACAAGATGACGAGCATTTTCAAAAAATGTTTTGGTCAGGTGCCGAATTAAATACGCTTTATAATAATGCCCAATTAAACTCAAAGCGTCGTGGTCTTGAAGATATTTTCTATCAGGGCTTAGGTGAGTTTTTAAAATTACAGAAGCGCAAAGCTGATACTACACAAACGATTGAAGGTACAGAGCGTATTCTTCGTGTAGGTTTAAGTAGAGATCAAGGCGGCTTAGAAGTTGGTCTTGGCTCTTTAGCTAGTATCGGCTCAGTTGCTCCTTATATCGGTTTGTTCGGAACTGTTTGGGGGATTATGAACGCATTCATCGGTTTAGCAGCAGTTGATCAGGTTACATTAGCCACGGTTGCACCAGGTATTGCCGAAGCACTAATCGCAACTGCTATTGGTTTATTCGCAGCGATACCCGCTGTACTTGCGTTTAACCATTTTACAGCTAAAGGCGAAAGCATCTATTCTGACCGTGCCCTATTTGCTGAAGAAATGATTGCACTTCTACAACGTCAATCAATTGGAACGACACAGGAAGATGCATAATGGCAATTCAGCGATCTGGACGTTTCGAGCGCATCAAAAAACCACTTAAAAGTGACATGAATGTCGTCCCTTATATTGATGTAATGTTAGTGTTATTGGTCATTTTCATGGTAACTGCACCGATGATTACCAGTGGCATAAAAGTTGATTTACCTCAAGCCAATAATCATCCTATTGAATCTAAAGATATGCCAGCGATGGTGACGATTGGTAAAGATGGCAATATCTATTTGCAGTATGAAGATTACAAAGACAGTGAACCACTAACACTCGAACAACTTGAAACTGTTTTAGCGAAGGCACAACAACAAGCCGAACAAGATAATAAACAACTCACTGTTCTCGTGAATGGTGAAAAATCACGCCCTTATGGTGAAGTTGTATCACTGATGGCAAGCCTACAAGAAGCAGGTTTAACACAAGTGGGTTTACTGACAGAGCCTTTAAAATAAGTTATGAAAAATATTCACGAGCCACCATTTAAGCAAAACGCTATCGCACTTGGCTTCACATTTGGAGTTCATGCGATTGCTATTGTAGGCTTACTTTTTTTAGGTTTAAGTAAACCGCCCGAACCTCCTAAGAAACTGACGACTGTCTTAGTAAAACCTGAAGACTTTCAACCACCCTTAGCTATAGAGGTTGAACAGGAAACAACTTCAGAAAATCAGGCTAATGAAATATTAAGTCCTATTGTTGATAATACTCAACCTGAAAATATTCCTGTTACACCTCCAACACCTACCCCTCAACAACTTGCTGCAGAGAAAGGGAAACAAGAGCAAGCACAACAGGCGAAATTAGCTGAACAAAAACGTAAGAGTGAAGAAGCTGCTCAAGCGAAGCAAGTAGAACAGCAAAGAAAAGCTGCAGAAGCATTAGCAGCAAAACAACGATTTGAAGCAGAAGCAAAGGCAACTGCTGAAGCTAAGCGTAAGACTGATCTAAAAGCAGAAGCTGATGCAAAAGCACGCCAAAAAGCTGAACAGGATGCTAAATTAGCACAACAAAAAGCTGCCGAGAACGCAAAGCTAAAAGCCCAACAAGATGCAAAACGTAAAGCTGATGCTGAAGCTAAGGCAAAAGCGAACGCTGATGCAAAACGTAAAGCTGAAGTAGATGCCAAACGCAAAGCAGAGGCTGATGCGAAGGCAAAAGCTGATGCGCAAGCTAAACGAAAAGCTGATGCGGAAGCCAAGGCAAAAGCGAATGCTGATGCTAAACGTAAAGCCGATGCAGATGCGAAAGCTAAAGCCGATGCAGATGCCAAACGTAAAGCTGATGCAAAAGCGAAGACAGAAGCAGATGCAAAGGCTAAAGCGGAGACTGACGCTAAACGTAAAGCCGATGCAGAAGCTAAAGCTAAAGCAGATGCGGAGGAAGCAAAAGCTTCTGCTGCAAAAAAAGCCGAGCAAGAAGCTGCTCAGAAAAAAGCTGAAGCTAAAAAAATTGCCTCAACAGCTAAGCGTGATTTTGAGAACAAAATCAAACGTGCATGGAATATTCCATTAAGCTCATCTGGTCAAAAAGCTACAGCTCGGGTCACACTGAATGATAGTGGTGCAGTTATGTCTGTGATTGTTAATTCTTCTGATCCCGACATGAAAGCTAGTATTGAAGCAGCAGTTCGTGCAGCCGCTCCCTATCCAATGCCTGAAGATCCTGATGCTCGACGTGAAGCAAGAAGCTTTACTTCAAGTTTTACTGCAAAATAGTAATGAATAGTTAACGTTACATGCTTTTAATAGCACAAAGCATGTAACTATGCTAAATAATTCAACAGCCACAAAAATACGAACGCAAGTAATTGTAACTATGGATAAGACTCGTAAGCACCTCATCTCTCTAGCAGTATTTACTGCAATTAGCGCAGCAATCCCTGTTTCTGCATTTGCACAGCTTCATTTAGAAATTGCAAAAGCACCAGAACAAGCACCTAAAATTGCTATCATCCCTTTTACAAATGACAATGCAATTTATCCAATTGTTGAAAATGATTTAAATCGCTCAGGTCGCTTTACAAGTGCATCAAAAAATCTACCTGCATCGGCTGCATTAAATCAAATTCAAGCGGCAGATTGGCAAAATGCTGGTGTTCCATATGTTGTTGTTGGGCAAATCAAACCTATTGATGCAAATTCATTTGAAGTTCACTATCAACTTTATGACGTACAAAAACAGCAATATCTCTTGAATGAGGTTTTAACTGTACCGAGTTCACGTATTCGTCAAGCTGGACATATGATCAGTGATGCAATTTACCAAGCATTAACTGGTATCGCAGGTGATTTTAGTGGTCGTATCGCATACGTACTTCGTAATCAAGCAACACCCGCTCAACGCTATACATTACAAATTGCAGATACTGATGGTGAACAGCCAAAAACGGTCTTGTCATCACGCGATCCAATTTTGTCTCCAACATGGTCACCAGATGCAAAGAAAATTGCGTATGTTTCATTTGAAACGAAGCGCCCTGCTATTTACTTACAAGATTTAGCAACAGGTCAACGGGAAGTTCTAGCAAGTTTTAGAGGACTCAATGGAGCACCAAGCTTCTCTCCTGATGGGCAATCCATGTTATTTACTGCGTCTATGCATGGTAATCCCGAAATTTATCAAATGAATCTAAATACGCGCCAAGTTAAGCGTATGACAAATGATTCTGCAATTGATACCGAAGCACGCTATGCACCTGACGGCAAGTCATTTATCTTCACCTCAGATCGTGGTGGTTCTCCACAAATATATCGCTACAGTTTTGATGATGGTTCTGTAAAACGTTTGACATTTAGAGGTGCATTTAACGCACGTGGCACACTGAGTGCTGATGGTAAAAAGATTGCTTTAGTACACCGCCCTAGCGGAAGTAGTTATAAAGTTGCGTTACAAGATATCAATACAGGTATTACCAATATTTTGACACCAACAAGCTTAGACGAATCACCAAGCTTCTCACCTAATGGGCAAATGGTTGTATACGCAACTCGTGAAGGTAGTCGAGGTCTTTTATCAATCATGTCTACTGATGGTCGTTTCCGTATGAATTTACCAAGTGAGCAAGGTGAAGTGCGCGAACCAGCTTGGGCACCGAAATAAATTTTATTAATTGGAGAACTTTATGAATATTAAATATCTTACACTTCCTTTAATCGCGGCAACACTTGTATTTACTGGATGTGCAAGCCGTAAACCTGCTGCTGAAATTACCACAGGCAATACACCAAATGGTTCCACAACAGTAAATACAACAGGATTGAGTGAAGATGCTGCATTGAATGCACAAAATCTTGCAGGTGCGTCTTCCAAAGGTGTTACCGCGGCAAATAAAGCATTCTTGGCTAAACGTGTTGTTCACTTCGACTATGACAGCAGTGACCTATCAAATGAAGACTATCAAACACTTCAAGCTCATGCACAGTTCCTAGTCGCAAATGCAAACTCTAAAGTTGCACTTACAGGCCATACTGATGAGCGTGGTACTCGTGAGTACAACATGGCTTTAGGTGAGCGTCGTGCAAAAGCAGTTGAGAGTTTCTTGATTACCAATGGTGTGAATCCACAACAACTCGAAGCAGTAAGCTATGGTAAAGAAGCACCAGTCAATACTGGACATGATGAAGCGGCTTGGAAAGAAAATCGTCGCGTTGAAATTAACTACGAAGCTGTCCCACCATTATTGAAATAAACTTACAAATAAAAAAGCTCACTAACAGTGAGCTTTTTTATTTCTTAATCATTTCGCGAAGTCAGCTTATTATCATGATCTGATTGCATCGACTCAATCAAATCATGTTTATTAAACTCTTTATACTCAGGTTTTGCTTCGTACTCTTTCCAAGCATCTTTGACATTTTCTTTAGAAATTTGTTCTAAACTAATCGGTTCGCTTGGTGTGGGAGTTGCATCAAAATTTTTGGTTGTCATCGTTGTTCTCCAAACCTCCTGTTTAGTATGCAATCAACATAGCATGTAATCTGATTCTTGTAATCATAAAAGCAACATAAATAAAGTAAGATAATTTTTATTTTGGGGCGTTCTCATCTAGAATAGCGAAAATATTTTTATCAACTTTTGACTCGGCTAAATTGGAGCTATTTAATATGTCAAACCAGACCTTATCCCAATACTTAGAACAACAACATGGGAATTTGACACCTGAGTTGGCACAAGTCATCGAAACGATTGCAAACACTTGTAAGACAATTGATCAAGCACTTCAAAAAGGCGCTCTAGCAGGAATATTAGGTAGTGCTGAAAATGAAAATGTGCAGGGTGAAACACAAAAGAAATTAGATGTGATTTCAAATGATTATTTAATCGATGCTTTGAAGTCACACCCACAAGTCGGTGGCTTGGCTTCTGAAGAATTAGATGATTTCACACCAGCACAAGAAAACGGTAAATATCTCGTACTTTTTGATCCTTTAGATGGTTCAAGCAACATTGATATTAATATGTGTGTGGGTACAATTTTCTCGATTTTACCTGCAAAAAATACGGTAACTCAATCTGCTGACTTTATGCAAGCAGGTACAGAACAAGTCGCTGCAGGCTATGTACTTTACGGACCATCAACCATGTTGGCATTAACAGTTGGTGCTGGTGTTGTGTTCTTTACTTTAGATCCAAATACACAAACATATTTATTAACGACAGAGAACGTACAGGTTTCTTCAGACACTCAAGAGTTTGCAATTAATGCATCAAATCAACGTCATTGGGAAAATCCTGTAAAACGTTATATTGATGAACTTTTAGCTGGAAAAACATCTGTACGAGAAAAAGATTTTAACATGCGTTGGGTTGCATGTATGGTTGGGGATATTCATCGCATTTTATGCCGCGGTGGTATCTTCTTATATCCTTACGATTTAAAAGATCCCAAAAAAGCAGGTCGTTTACGTTTAATGTATGAAGCGAATCCTATGAGCATGTTAATTGAACAAGCAGGCGGAGCTTCAACGACAGGTCGTGTTCGCATCATGGATATTCAACCAACTGAGTTACATCAACGTGTACCTGTTATTATTGGTTCGAGAAATGAAGTTGAACTTGTAACTAGCTATCATTAATCTCTCTTAAAACTCAGAGCGTCATAGACTTATGATGCTCTTTTGGACAATTTATTTATGGCTGTTATCTTTCTAGAATCAAAAGACAATGCAAAAATCAAACATTTGCGTGGTTTAATCGAGTTAAATAGTGCTCGAAAAAAACATCAACAAACTGTTCTAGAAGGTACACATCTCTGTTTATCTTGGTTACAACAACAAAGAAAAATCTTTTCTTTATTTACTACTGAGCAAGCTTTGGATCATCCTGAGCTGCAAGAAATTATTGAAATACATCAAGGTCATATTTTCATTATAAGTGAAGTACTTTACAAAGATTTGAGTACATTAGGGACTACCCTAGCTTGCTTAGCGATTGTTGATCTTCCAAAAACCTCGCAAACCATCGATTTCAAAGCTGATACTTTAATCTTAGAAAATATTCAAGATCCTGGGAATGTCGGGACATTGCTTCGTTCAGCAGCCGCGGCGAATATAAAACAAATCATTTGCACCCAAGGTTCAGCATCTCTTTGGTCTCCACGTGTGTTGCGTGCAGGTATGGGCGCTCATTTTAGTGTTAACTGTTTTGAAAATTTTCAGTTAACCGACATTCTTCCAAAATTTGAAATCCCTGTTTTTGTAACCAGCTCACACCGATCAACAAGCCTTTATTCAAAAGATTTAACTCAAGCCTGTGTCTGGATCTTAGGAAATGAAGGTCAAGGTGTATCTGATTATGCACTTGAGCATGCAGAAGCTGTCACTATCCCACAACCTGGTGGTCAAGAATCTCTAAATGTAGCGATTGCTGGATCAATCTGCTTTTTTGAAATGGTCCGCCAACGTCAATAAAACGTTAATTTACTTTAAATGCGCTTTATTTGCGGAAAAAATCAATTACACTGCTAAAATAATTGCTTAAGTTGTCAACGCATTCACCATTTTCAACGTTATATAGATAATGAATTGATAATAATGGTGGGTATCCATGACAGGATTTTCCATCTCTATGGATTTAGCACCTAAACAAGCTCAAACCGATAGCGGTACACATACAGGTACTGTTGAACAACGTCTTCGCTTTTTTATGCAAGACGTTACAGGTCGTGCGCTTGTAATGATGGAAAGTGCAACACAAGGTCAACAAGGCATTGCTATGGATTTAGTGCAAGAAGCATTTATCTCATTGCACAAATCATATTCAGACAAAACAGTGGATGAATGGTATCCCCTGTTTTACACTATTCTAAACAATAAATTACAAGACTGGAGACGGAAAGAAGCACGCAGAGCAAGCCCTTTCTCGTTGTTTAAAAAAATTAGTATAGATGATGACGAAGAAATAATTGATGTAGTTGATGAATCAACACCCAATCCATTCGAATTTCTAAATCAAGAAGTAACAATGGAAGAAATTCAGGATGCAATTCATAAATTACCTGTTCGTCAACAACAAGCATTCATGTTAAGAGCATGGGAAGGATTTGACACAATCACTACAGCTCAAATCATGGATTGTAGCGAAGGTAGTGTAAAAACCCACTATCACCGTGCAATACAAGGACTCAGAATCGCTTTAGAGCATTTAAATCCACATTCGGGAGGTTCATCAGATGAATAAAGATGAGTTCACCAAACAAGTGACTTCCAAACTAGACCAACTAGCAAAAGAACAGCATCATAATAAAATGCTGGTCATGAATCATGTTTTAGATACGGTCCAAAAGAAACCGACATCTTATTACAGTATTTGGAAAATGACTGGTTTTGCTTTGGCCGCTGCAATCACAGGTATTGTAGTTTTACCAAACTCAATAGATTTAGCAGATAAACCACAAAATCAAGTAATCGTAAATCCAAAACTTTCACCACAAATGGTCGAAGATATGGAAATGTTAATGGCGTTTGGCGAGGATCGAGTTCCACATGGCAGCTAAAAAGTTAGCACTTGTTGTGTGTACGTTAGGCTTATTGCAAACAAGTTTTGCAAGTTCAGAACGTTTTTGGGTTTTTTCAAAACCAAATAAACCGACGACAGAAGAAACTTGGGAAGATCTATCACCAGAAGAACAGCAACTCTTAATTAAACGCTATCAAACATTGAAAGAAATACCAACCAACCAAAGCACGCAACTACAACAGCGTATGGAATGGTTTACGCAGCTACCTGAAGATGAAAAGCAAAAAATGCGTGATGTGTGGCAAAAAATGAACACTCAAGAACGCAACACCCTGCGTAAAAGAATGCAAAATGCCAGTAGTGAAGAGCGCGTATCAATCAGAGAAGAATATCTAAGCAAATATGCAGAACATTAAAAAATTATTTTAACATATAAAAAAATAGCGCCCTAAGGCGCTATTTTTTTATCTTTTATTTTCTAAAACGACGGTAAGCTAATAAACCTATTATGCCAAATATTGAAAACACCCCAATACTCCCTCCGCCATTGTTACTTGCATTACGCGTATCATCAGTAGTGGTCGCTGTGCTAATAACACTTACTGTAGCAGTATTAGAAATAGCACCATCAGCATCATATACCTGATAATTGAATGAATAGTTAAATGGGTTGAATGTATTAGATTCTTTAATATAAATATTACCACCGTAACATGTTTCTTTTTGATCAGGTTCTGGACATGCACCTTGGCGATCAGCAGTCACAACTAAATTTTTAGTTGGAACATTAGACAATCGTATTGGTAATTCAATCCCATCAGCATTTCTCCAGAATTGAGGTTTATTCGGTTCATTATCAGGACCTTTACCACCCTCACCAGTATCACCAAAATCATTAGATAATTTTAATAAATCTAATGAAACAGTTTGATTCTGCTGATATTTTAGTGTCACAGATGTATTTTTAGCCTCAGGAGCCACATTGACGAATGCCGCTTTGATCAAACCTGAGGATTTAATACTAGAATCAGTTCTCGATTGAATCGTATATTTACAGAAAATCTTATCACCAGCTTGAGTGATGCTATCATCTTTTCTATAAAGAATAATTTGCTCAAGATTACTATTCCACTCACAGACTATGTTTGGTTTATCACCCTCATCGATATTCGTAATCGAGTCATTAATCTGGCCCGTTCCCAAAACTTCTGTTGTGACAATATAATTCTCGTTATTAAAAAATTGTATTCTGTGACTACCATCACTCAGCACAATCTCTTGAGGTATTGGTAGTTGATATCGACTTAAATCGATATAAATTGCCCGATAATGTAAATTTTTATTTAGATTTTCATCTAATTTTTTAAATTTTTCTAAATTATACTTATCAGAAGTAAGCAATAGAGGATCATCTGGATTTTTGATTAGAAATTCATATCTCTCAATTTGCGTCTTGTAACCATCAATTATTTGTTTGATAGAGGTATTCGATAAATCCTCTAAATCACCAGCCGTTAATTTCATTAATTCAACAGAACCAATATCACAACTATTGCGAGCATTAGGATCATAGAACAAAGTACCATCAACAATACGTGCGATTCCTCTTTGATCTTTAGATCCACAGTTATCACTTTCAGCTGCACTCACATCCACTAGATCTGTTGTCGTTTTATTATTATTTGGATAATAAAGTGGCATAAATGCCGTACTTTCAGATGCAGGTTGCAAACTACTTAATAATGTTCGCAAATTAGTGATATTACTTATATCTAAGTTTGTATGTTTTCCCTCTGGTATCACTTCTTTAGGCAAATCGCATGTATTTGATCCAGTTAGTGTAAGTGCATTGTAATCTAGGAATATTTGGGCTGATTTTTCCTCTGATGCAGGACCAAGTAAATAACGGCAAGCATAACTACTGATATTATGAGATAGAATATTAAAACTTAATAATTTCAGACCAAGTTTATCGTATAAAAAAATAGTATTGGCTTGGTTTTCAACAATTGTGTTACTCGTTAATTCAAGGCTACTAGCATTACTTAAAATACTAGATGTGTTATTAGTCGTATTGCCTGCTTTTGTGTCTCCTGTAAACTTCAGCACAGTACCATTTGTAGAATTACTAATATTTTGTGCAATTGTATTTGTGCTTAGATTGACAGTAGGTTCACCACAGAAATCAAATATACTTACAGAACTTGTTGATCCATTTTGAATTATACTACTTGATGATATATCAATTTTTCGTTGCGAGTAGACGTTATCATTAAAGCAACTCACTCCCAATACACTACCAGCTGGGGATTGATTATTCTGAATTACTGCGTTTGATATAGATAAGCCTGTAGTAGGCCCAGCAAGGAAAATTGCACCACCTGAAATACCAGCTTGTGAATCCAAAATACGAACATTTTGTAAAGCAATGTCAGCACCAGCATAAATCGCACCACCACGATCATTTGTTCGTGCATTTTTAAGAGTTATATTGTTCAGAGTAAGGGCTTTTGAACCAATTGTTGTATTAAAAATACGCGAAGAATTATTCCCATCAATAATGGTCTTATTCTCAGTCTGCGCAGGATACTGATTAGTAATTAGACTTCTCTTCTCCCAATCAACAGGTAATGCACCATAAATCACAACATTAACATTCGGTGCCAGTTCTTTCTTCAATACATAAGTACCAGCTTCTAACTGAATTTGTTTTCTAGTAGCAGATGAAATATCAGATACTGTACAGCCACCATAGTTTCTCCTAATCTCAGCAGCTTTTAGAGCTTCACGCAATGAACATGCGTTATTGTTCTCACCATCTTCGTCAACGAACGTATTAACTTTAATAACATCATTGCTTGTCGCAGCGAATAATGGCATCGTTGCAACGATCATGGTTGCTAAAATTCCTTTTTTATAATTTTTCATCTCAATCAAATCCCTTTATCAAGCTTTAAATCTTCGGAAACCAATTAATCCTAATAACATTAAAATTGATGTTAATCCCAAACTACCACCTGAAACATTTACTGTTTTACTTTCAAAATTATTTGGTGGATCTTGAACAATCGTTGTAGGAATGGTGATGTAATAATTTGAAACATCGTTGAAACGTGTTGTTGTTGTAATAATACGTAAATTAAATTTGTCAGCACCATGCCAATTGCTATTTGGTGTATAAACAACATTACCAAATTGATCAATTGTAAGTTTACCTTTGGATGGTGTTAATGTCTGTTGCACTTCAAGGCATCCTGGCTGCCAAGTTTGACCATCAGAACGTTTTCCTAATATACGCTCACAAGATGCAGAATCTAATAGTTCTCCATCTAATAGGCTTTCACTTATATTAAATTTAGCAATCTGACCATAAAGAATGTCTTGACCAGCAATTGGAACTTCTGATCTGTTAATTACAAGCTCTATTGCACCTAGATCACAAAGCTCGTCATATCCGCTTCTATTTTTACCGCGCTGATCGATTAACTCACAACTTGCCAAACCCATAGAACTACCATCACTGTAAATCCGCCCCTTATTCACAATTAATGAATCAGATAGAGTTGAATATGATGACAATAACCTTGGTTTAAAGAAACCAACCAATTGATCTTTTGGTGTAGTAAATGGACATAGCAGACCATCTGCAGGAGGTGCATCACATATATCTTTTTCAACACTGTCACCAGCAATTAATTTATGCTTTAGATTATTTTTATCCCACATAAAATTTGGTCGTTCAGCAGGTGCTTGTAAATTACAGTCTGATGTTGTCAGCGTACTTTGAACGACTGACTCATCATCAGATGATGTAACACAATTTGTAGTACCGTTATCAACAATTATACTATTTGATACAAATGCACTTGGAAATTTTTCTTCTGTAGTTGTCTCCCCAGTTGTTGTCTTGGAGGTCCATTTGGGGGCTTGTAAATATAATCCAGCAGCGTTTTTAATCATTGTTATATTATTAACAATCATTCCTTCACGGATATTTGCAATATATCCGCCTGTATTATGGAATATTGTCGTATTATTTATGCCAGCAAATCGACTTTGTAATGCTACACCAGTAGTTTCATCTCTAAAACCAGTTTGAACGAATAATATAGCTCCATCTATAGCTGAAGTACCTTGATTATCTCGAATGACTGATTGAAAGACTAAATAACGCGGCATTTCACTGTAAATAACAGCACCTTTATCAGCTTTATTCCCTTCTAAAATACTGTTACCAATTCGTACGATACCTGCCGTTTTTTCAGTATCAGATAAAATACCAGCATTATATATCCCGCCACCCCGTGTTGCGTTACCAGAAGTTAAGCGAGAGTACTGAATATTTAATGCTTCTCGATTATAGATCAGACCACCATCATTTAACTTAGTCGCTGATCCTTTTAAATTTAATTCATTTAAATTAACTAAAATTAATTCTTTTTCTACACTTCCATCATTAATAAAGAAGATTCGATCGCTTCCCACCATTTTTAGTGTCGCGTTATTCGCACCCTTTTTATTATCATTAAAATCACCACTAGTTGCTGTAGTAATCGTCATTCCTACTTTCAACTCAAGCGACTTATTTAATGAATATTCTTTATCCCGCTGTAATACAATAATAGAACTTGCATCTTTATTACCACAACCATGGTAACCATTTTCATATTCTTTTTTGGCGCGATTATTTAGGAAAAAAACTGCTTCACGTAATGAACAAACGGTATCATCCTTATCTTCATCAACTAGTGTAGTGACCTGAATATCTGCTGCATATACATGTCCAGTAATTGCAAATAAAGCACAGGCAAGCGTCCGTTTGAACATACCGTTCTCCTTCTATTTTTCATTTTTCTTCGTATTGCAAATGACAATTTGCAACCACATTCCTTTGTGCGTACTTTGTCATAGCTCTCAAAATTACTCAAGAAATTTTATGCTATTGGCGATATTCATCAATGAGTGCGTAAATTTGCTTGAGTGTTGTATTCGAAAGCTTGGTTTTTTCACCTTTCAGCATTTTTTCAAGTTGAGCCAATGTTTGTAATAACACTGAGGCCTGATGAGGTCCATTATTCAGTAAATAATCTACGATCTGCTGGTCAAAATGAATCCCTCGTCGATTCATCACAGATTGCAATAAGGCTTGTCTATCGATAAAAGAGCTGCCATTAGGGACTTTAACACTGACAGCTTGAGTTAATCGGGATTGTAGGTCTGGTAATTCTAATTTTAATTCGATTGGTGCAACTCGTGATGAAAAAACTAACTGACCTTCATGGTTATTCATCAAATGAAAGACTGCTTTTTGCCAATGCGGAACTCCACAAATCGCATCAACATCATCTAAAGCTACTAAATCATAAAACTCTAATGACGTGATCGCTTCAATAGGTGCATCTAATAGCTCTAATAACGATACTTTAATGGCTGGACGATTTAGTTCAAGATAGGAATCACATATCGCAGATAAGAGATGGCTTTTACCCGTCCCTGCACCACCATAAACATAAAATCTATTGACCAACCCTGTATGTAATTGTCTAATTGCATCAACGATAGGCCCCCATCCTGGACCCGAAAAATCACTAATTCGGGCATCAAGCTGAGGTTCAATATCCAGTTGTAGTTGACGCATATCGTTAATTTGTTCCTCGATTAATCAGGGTGAGTCTTGTTAGATGTATCTGTATCTTGAGTTTTTTCTCCCTCAAGATCAATATCTAATTGCTGCGTTTCAAAATGTACTGGTTGATCATTACTCACTTCGAGAACGAATTCTGAAGGCAATCCATATAAACGACTTCGCTCATAATTATTACGGGCGTGCTTAAGTAAAACGACAATAACCGCAGCAACAGGTAATGCAATCAACATCCCGAGAAAACCACCTAATTGAGCTCCCGCTAAGACAGCAAAAACAACTGCAACAGGCGATAGACCAATTTTATCCCCTAACAGGAAAGGTTGCAGAATATAGCCCTCTACCATTTGACCAATCATAAAGACAACACCAACTAATAATAGTTGCATCCAATCAATACCAAACTGGAATAATGTTGCAATCACGGCTGCGATAATTCCAACACCGAAGCCTAAATACGGAATAATACTTGCAAGACCGGCGACCATACCGATAATCAAACCAACTTCTAATCCAATCAGTTGCAATCCAACCGCATAAACAATTCCTAATAACAGCATTACAAGAAATTGCCCTTTAACAAATGCTCCAAGAACGCTATGACATTCACGAACAATCGTTAAAGTAGAAGCTTCATAAGGTCGTGGAATAAGGCGACGTAAACTATCTAGCATTCTTTCCCAATCAAGCAAAAAGTAAAATGCAATAATTGGAATAAGAATTACAATACCACCGAGTTGAATAAAATTAAGACCTGACTGCGCTACGCGTAATGCCATAGTTTGAATGCTATCTGCACTATAGTTAGTCTGAATATAATCCATAACGGCTTTAGACAATTGCTCAGTATCTATTTCCATAGGTACCACATTAAATGTATGAGATACCCATGGTAAGAATGTTGCATTTATCCAATGAATTCCAGCTGGTATGCTATCTCTTGCATAAATCAGCTGTTCCCAAACTAAAGGCGCTAAAAACCATAAAACAACTGTTAACAGAACACCAATTCCAACGAACACTAAACTGATCGCTAACCAGCGAGGCAATCTAAATTTGACAAGTGTATCAACAAGTGGGCTGAACAAATATGCAATAAAGAATGCACCTACAAAGGGTAAAACAACAGGTTTCAACAGATATAAGACCCAGAGGAGCAATGCGAGTCCAGCGAGGATAAAGATACGGCGCAATACCTGATCTTGCATAAAATCCAGCCTTTTTTTGTGTAATCGTTATAAATAGAAAAAAATTTTAATAAAGATAGCATTTTCGAGCATAAATAACATAAGAGTTTCGTATATTCAGGTTATAATCTGCCGC
Organism: Acinetobacter sp. AOR34_HL; assembly: GCF_027854795.1. NCBI lineage: Bacteria > Pseudomonadati > Pseudomonadota > Gammaproteobacteria > Moraxellales > Moraxellaceae > Acinetobacter > Acinetobacter sp. AOR34_HL. The sequence goes on from NZ_JAKTID010000043.1 coordinate 90,585, forward strand.
CAATGCGGAGACTTCACTATGAGCAACTCAACTTCTACCTCAAATACTGGTTTAAGCTATAAAGATGCGGGCGTCGACATTGAAGCGGGCGACGCACTGGTCGATCGTATCAAATCAGTCGCTAAACGTACCACACGTCCTGAAGTTATGGGCGGACTTGGCGGTTTTGGTGCGTTATGTAAAATTCCAAAAGGTTATGAAGAACCTGTATTGGTGTCTGGCACCGATGGCGTAGGCACTAAATTACGTTTAGCGCTTAACTTAAATCGTCATGACACAATTGGTCAAGACCTAGTCGCAATGTGCGTAAACGATCTACTCGTGTGTGGTGCAGAGCCATTATTCTTCCTAGATTATTACGCTACAGGTCACTTAAATGTTGATGTTGCAGCAAATGTAGTAACAGGTATTGGTAAAGGTTGTGAATTAGCTGGTTGTGCATTGGTTGGTGGCGAAACTGCTGAAATGCCTGGTATGTACGAAGGCGAAGATTATGATCTTGCTGGCTTTGCAGTAGGTGTTGTTGAGCAAAGTAAAATCATTGACGGTACTAAAGTAAAGTCTGGTGATGTACTGATCGGTGTTGCATCAAGTGGTGCTCACTCAAATGGTTATTCATTACTTCGCAAAATTTTAGATGTTAAAAATGTTGATTTGACACAAATCGTTGATGGTCGTCCACTTGCAGATGTAGCAATGGAACCAACTCGTATTTATGTAAAACCTGTTCTTGAACTTTGCAAGCAAGTTGATGTCCATGCAATGGCTCATATTACTGGTGGTGGCTTACCTGGTAACTTACCTCGCGTACTTCCTAATGGTGCTCAAGCAGTAATCAACGAGTCAAGTTGGAATTGGCCAGAACTTTTCCAACTATTACAATGCGAAGGCAATGTTGAACGCTTCGAAATGTATCGTACATTCAACTGTGGTGTTGGTATGGTCATCGCTGTTGATGCAGATGATGCTGATAAAACAATCGAAGTACTTAACTCGCAAGGTGAAACAGCATGGAAAATTGGTCATATCCAAGAAAATGCTGAATCAGTTGAAGGCGCAGACGAAAAAATTCGCGTGATCTTTGCATAATGAGAATTGCGGTACTTGTCTCTGGCAATGGTAGCAACTTACAAGCCCTGATTGATGCAAATCTTTCAGGGCAAATCATTGGTGTACTTTCAAATAAAGCTGATGCATATGCTTTGGAACGTGCTAAACAAGCCAATATTGCTACTGCTGTCGTCTCACACAAAGACTTTCCAAATAGAGAAAGTTTTGATGAAGCCATGCATCAACAACTATTAGCATGGCAAATTGATTTAGTTATTCTTGCTGGTTTTATGCGAATTTTAACACCAAGTTTTGTCAGCCAATGGCAAGGTAAAATGTTAAATATTCACCCCTCCCTTCTTCCTTTCTATAAGGGAGTCAATACACACCAACGTGTTTTGAATACTGGTGATCGCTTTCATGGTTGTACGGTTCATTTTGTTACAGCAGAACTTGATGCAGGTCAAAGCATTGCTCAATCTGCGATAGAAGTTCATCTTAACGACACGGTTGAAACACTTGCTCAGCGTGTGCACAAACTTGAGCATTTTATTTATCCTCAAGTTGCAGAATGGCTATGTAATGGTCAACTGACTTGGAGAGATGGTCAGGCATTTTTCAATCAGAAACCTTTGGAACGACCAATTCAGTTCGCGCAATTCTAGAATCAAAAAACACATCCTCGGATGTGTTTTTTTATGTCGTATTACAGAGTCTTAACGAATTAGATTTTTAATTTTCATCACTGTTTCTGTCGGATGTTCCAGTGGGAACATGTGCCCACCCTCTACGATTGAAAAAGGAATGCCTAATTTCTTCTTTGCAACATGAGGAAACTTCTCTTTTAAAAATACACTGTCACTTCCAACAACTAAGTGAACAGGCACTTTAGGCTTCGGCATAGGTAACCACCACATTGAAGGCGTTGTCCTAAACAATTCAACTTCATCATCTTTAGGTATCGTAAGTGTTACCCCACCTTTTCGTGGATCATCTGCTAATGCATAGTCAATATATGCCTGAAAACAATCAGGATCAAAATGTTGATAGAATCCTTTATTTCGCAATAGCTCTGCGGCTTGCTCACGAGATTCCCAGTGATCTCTACGACGTACTGATAAACCTGCAGGCGTAATTTTGTCGACTAATTGGGGTTTAAAGAGCTTTGCAAGATGAAATACAAAAGATGCTTTACCTATAATTAAAGGTGGGTCTAGCATAATCACTTGGGAAAATAATTCAGGACGACGATACGCAGCCATCAAAGTCAATACAGAACCTAAAGAGTGCCCTAAACCGATCACCTTACGACCTTTTGATTGCTGAACAATACTATCTATAACTTGATCAACGAGATATGTCCAACCATGGGTAATCGGATAACGTTTATCTGTTCCAATTTCAGGTACATAGATAATGTCATAATCACTTTTTAAATCATCAAACAGCTTTTGGTAGACTTTTGAAGGCACACCGTTCGCATGAGCGAAATGAATTAAAGGTTTCATAGATTCGTCTTAAAATTTATCGATTGATCAATTATCTCCCGTTCAAAGATCATTACAATTTAAAAGGGAGAACTACAGAGTAATTTATAGAAAGTAATATGGTAAGAAACTAAGATCAGGAATCACTAAGTTTCCTTTATGACAAAGAAAACTTAGTGATAAGTCAGATAATATTATTGTAGTTTTGCGTTTTGTTGAGTGTCTAATTGAGTTGCCAATGATGAGCTAATCCCCTCACCAATTTTTGTACCCATTCGACCTAAAATTGACTCAAGCGGATTATGCTGAACAGTGTAATCCACTTTTTGCTCAACCTTCAAATCTCTCATTAAAGTCGTCAAACTACCACTACGATCCGCCACACCTAGAGCAATCGCTTGCTCACCACTCCAGAATAAACCAGAGAAGATCGCAGGGTCATTAGATTTCAAACGCTTACCACGACCTTCTTTAACAGCATTAATAAAGTGACTATGAACATTATCCAAAACTGACTGAACATGTGCTTGTTGAGTTGGATTAATCGGCTTTGTCATGCTCAAAATATCTTTATTATTACCAGATGTAAGCGTGCGATCCTCAATACCTAATTTTTGAGTTAAACCGCTTAAGCCATAATTTGGCATAATTACACCAATTGAACCGACTAGACTCGATGGATTAACAATAATTTCATCAGCTGCAGATGCAATATAATAAGCACCTGACGCTCCCATATCTCCAATCACTGCATAAACTTTTTTAGCTGGATATTGCTTTTTCAAATAGCGAATTTCTTGCCAAATTTCGTCTGACTGAACTGGTGAACCACCAGGAGAGTTGATATTCAAAGCAATTGCCTTACTGCCACTTGCTTCAAATGCACGCTTTAATGCTTTATTTGTATCTTCACTATTCACAGCAGATTGACTGCTTGATGAATCAATCGTTCCGATAATATCGACCACTGCTAAGTGATCACTACTGATACTCGTGGTTGCTTTTTCAGTTGTAGTCGAGCAGCTTTTACTCATTGCAATTAAAACTATCAACAAATAAGCAAAGCCTAAACATTTAAAAAAGATACTCCAACGACGACTACGGCGCTGTTCTTCTACAGATGCTAAAACAGCTTTTTCCAAGATTTGCCATTCTTTGCCTGTCACATTATTACTATGTGTTGGTTCGTTTTGTGGTTTCGGTGGCCAATCGGACATAAGATTCCAATCCAATAGATTTTAAAGTGGTTTTATTATATACGCTGATTTACTGAAAACTGTTTAAATAACTTGTTTTAACTTATAATTATTTTGTGCGTTATACTCTTTTCATGTAATTTTAAATACCACAAATCAATGACCCAGCCTCAAGCAACTAGTTCAAACTACAAACTGATCAAACTATTCAGCAAACAACCAATCCAACTAGGACGGTTTTTTGCACGCATATTGGCTGGGTTATTTAACAGATTTCAATTATCTAAAATTTCCAAAATTATTCGTTTAAACATAAAAATAGCATTTCCTGAACTGAGAGATCATGAGTTACAGATACTCTCTAAAGAAGCAATTCGCAATGAGCTTACGTCTTATTTCGAATTTTTAAGTATTTGGGGTTCAAGTAATCAGAAAAACATTCAACGTATACATAGCATCACTGGTGAACAGTATTTTCACGATGCTTTAGCAGAAAAAAAAGGACTTGTGCTCGTCATACCCCACTTCGGAACGTGGGAAGTGATGAATTCTTGGTTATCTCATTATACTCAAATGACGATATTGTATAAGCCAGTTAAAAACCCAGATGCAGATCAGTTTGTCCGTGATGCAAGAAGTCGTGAACAAGCTAACCTCGTACCAACAGATGAAAGTGGTGTACGACAAATTTTTAAGGCATTAAAACAAGGCGGAACAACAGCTATTTTACCTGACCACACACCTGATCAAGGTGGTGATATGATTGATTACTTTGGGATTCCACTAGCATCTAGTAGTCTAAGCGCAAAATTAATCCAAAAAACAAAAGCCAAAGCACTCCTGATCTATACGATGAGAAATGATCAAGATGGATTTGATATGTTTGTTGAACCAATCAATCCCCAAATTTATGAAGGCAATGCTGAGCAAGGAACACTAATTATTCATCAGGCTTTAGAGCAACTTATTCGCAGCTATCCAAGTCATTACCATTGGAGTTACAAACGATTTAGTGCCAACAAAAGTTTAAAGAAAATTTATGATATTGATGAGCAAGAGGCCTTAGCTAGGGTCGCTGAAGTTAGATTGCAAAATCAAAAATAAATCACTTTTATTGCAACCGATTTAACCATTTACGTTGTTGTCTGTACATGGAAATTACGGTATTTGCATGATCAATTTCAAATGAAATTGTTCCATTTTGGCTGGTCGTCAACAATGGAATATTTAAAGCTCGCAATCTTTGCTGTAATTCAATACTCGGATGACCATAACGATTTTCAAAACCTGCGGAAGCGATTGCCAATTTAGGTTTAATTGTTGCTAAAAAATCATAAGCTGAACTATGTTTGCTTCCATGATGCCCCAAAACAATGACATCTACCTCTAAGTCTGGATATTGCTTTAATAGCTTATATTCTGTTTCCCAACCTGCATCCCCCATAATTAAGAATTTACGATACAGTTTGGCATGTTCAAACTCAATATACACAACACATGAATATTCATTTTGTTGATTTTGAACATAACTCAGCTCCTCCATTTTTGGAGATAGAATCTCAACCTGAGCTTGAGCTAAATTCCATTTTTGACCTTGATGACAAAAAGAAAAATTATCTTTAAATGGCAATTTTTCATTTTTCTCATTTGCATAAACCTTTGTGATCTCGAGGACTTGCTCAATATATGGGAAAGCACCACTATGGTCTTGATCGAGATGTGACAAAATCATTTGATCTAATTTTTCAATACCCTGCTGTCGAAGAAATGGAACAATCACTCGCTCACCTAAACTGAACTTCTCTTCATTATATGAACCACCAGTATCTATCATTAGGTTATGCTGAGCTTGTTGTAAAAATACAGATTGTCCCTGCCCCACATCTAAAATGGTTAGCATAGTCTTTTGTTGTTTTGCACCGAATAAAATAGGTAAGAAACATACTAAACCCCAAGATTTTGGTATCGTTCCTTTCGGCATAAATAAAATAAAAATTCCGACACTCAAAGCAAATAACGACAATGGGATATAACTAATACCTTGTAAATCAGGTGTGAGTGACATCAAAACATCTAATAATCCGATTAGTATGCTTAACAACATATTATTGAGGGTGAATAAAACTAGACCTAATGAAGGAAAAATTAGCCAAACACATGCAGCAAAAATATCTAAAGGTACAACCAACATGCTTAATATCGGGATAGCAATCAGATTACTGAGTGGCGCAAACCAAGCAATTTGTTGGAAAAAAATGATAACTAAGGGCATTAAGGCGATAAAAATTTTCCATTGTGATTCGATCAAAATTTTGATTGCAAACTTTATATCCTCAGTTCTATTTTTTATTCTGTCTTTTGGTAGAGTGCTGATCGTTTGATAAATTCTCAATAGGATGAAACATGCACCGTAAGATAGCCAAAAGGCAGCCGACAAGATACTAAATGGATCATAGATGAGAAATAAACACGCGCTATAAATTAGTAACTGAAAAGGCTGAATCGCTTGCCTCGTGATAACGAAAAAACTTGCCAGGGCGACCGTCAACAACGTCCTTAAAGCTGGAATTTCAAATCCAACGAAAGCCACGTAAACCATGACACTAAATAAAAATGGAAAAGCCAAAATAATCTGACGAGGTTGCCATAGATATAAGTTTGGAAAATAATGCTGTAAAACTCTTTGTAATCCCCATGTCAACATGATTGCAAAAATCAGCACATGAGGACCAGAGATCGCCAATAAATGCGATATCCCAAGTTGCTGAAATTTTTTCTTTAAATCTTTAGCTAATAAACTTTCATCACCTGTAAGCAACGCAAGTAACAATCCTTTGTGTTGTAAATTTGAATGAGCAAGCATTTGCCTAAATTCAAATCGCATTATTTCAATCTTAAGACCTATTTTCTCCAAAAAATGGTCTTGCTCCTTCAAATATTGCAAATGACCAAGCCTATACACCTCATCTTGACTTAAAGGTACGATTTGTTCGACTAAAAATGCTGACATTAAATTTTGTTGTAAGAACCATTTTTCTTGATCAAAAACACCCTGAACAGCATAACTGTATGCGGGTTTGATTGTTCCGTAAACCCGATAATAGTTCCCCAATACAAAAGCTTCTTGCTGATGATCTTTCTCTTTTACGTACATCAACCAATTCACTACTTGATCATGTCGATTTAAAACTACAGCTCGCTGTTTAACACCCTCTTCAGTGAGTTCATTTATTTTTCGAATATAAACAACAGCCTCAAATGGTTGCGATTTTAACTCGCGTAATTCAAGTCTTTTTTCTAGAGCTTGATCTGCATAGTGATACCCCGTGCAAAACATTGCCCAAATCGCAGTGATCAATAACAGTGACTTGTAAAATGGGGAATGCCCTTTATTTTTTATTTTATAAAAAATAAATAGAAGAGTCGCAATACAGCACCAAATCCACCAAGTGGAATTAATGATTTCAAAATCACGCCCCATAGCTGAAATACCCACAATCCAGCCTATCAATATAATTTTCAACATGTATTTATAATTTAAGTTTTTGATTTTTCTGAGGACAAAATTAAAGCCCTTTTTCAGGGCTTTAACAAGTGATCATAGAAAATATTTAAGCATGATCAATCCATAAACCATCTTGCATATGCAAAATTGAATCTGCCGATTTTGCTAATTGCTCATCATGGGTCACTATTAGCATTGCCATATTGAGTTCTTTTTTTAGATCAGTCAGTAATTCAAAGATACTCAAAGCAGTTTTCCGATCCAAATTACCTGTTGGCTCATCGGCTAAAACTACCGCAGGCTTAGTGACCAATGCTCTGGCTAAAGCAACACGTTGGCGTTCACCACCAGATAACTCACCAGGTTTATGCTCCATTCGATGAGACAATCCAACACGATCAAGAAGATATTCAGCTTGTTTTTTCACGTCTTTATAATTGCTTTCACCACGCAACATTAAAGGCATAGCGACATTTTCTAAAGCAGAAAATTCAGGCAATAGATGATGGAACTGATAAACGAAACCTAAATACTGATTTCGCTTATAACCACGCTCAGCCTCACCTAAATTGTCAAAGCGTTGTCCTTGTAAAAAAACTTGCCCTTGTGTAGGTTGATCTAACCCACCCAAGACATGCAACAAAGTACTTTTACCTGAACCACTTGAACCAACAATAGAAACAAACTCACCTGCATTGACCTGCAATGACAAGCCCTTAATCACTTCAACTTTGGTTTTACCATCATCAAAATGTTTAAAAACATCTTTAGCTTCTAAGACAATTTTACTCATAACGCAATGCCTCAGCAGGTTGGACTTTGGCAGCACGTAATGCAGGATAGATCGTTGCCAAGAAACTTAATAATAAAGATACAGTCACAATCACGACAACATCTTGCCATCTCAAATAAGAAGGTAAGTAATGTACGAAATAGGCATCAAATAAGTTCAATCCAAGTGCTGTATTGAACCATGAAATAATGTCACTGATCGTAAGTGCAAGTGTTACGCCTAGAATCGTACCTGCAATCGTACCAATCACACCAATAACAGTCCCCTGCACCATGAAAATTTTAGTGATCATAGACGGTGATGCGCCTAATGTACGCAAAATTGCAATATCAGATTTTTTATCCGTTACAACCATGACCAAAGAAGAAACAATATTAAATGCAGCTACAACGATAATCAGTACTAGAAGCAAACCGACTAAAGTTTTTTCCATTTGAATGGCATTAAATAAGTTTCCATGCGTATACGTCCAATTCGATGCATAGAAATTACTTGGTAACTGACTGACAATTTCATCTGCCACCTTAGGAGCAGCAAAAATATCATCTAGTTTTAAGCGAACACCTTGAGCACCGTCAGGTAAACGCAATAATGTCGAGGCATCATTCAAGGCGATATAACCCACCATTGAGTCTACTTCTGCGCCAACACTAAAAATACCAACGATTTTAAAACGTTTAAAACGTGGTACTACACCTGCTGGTGATGGCGTTGCTTCTGGGAGAACGAGAGTGACACTATCATTTAAGCCTAAACCTAATGCATCAGTCATATCCTTACCGAGGACGATACCAAACTCACCCTTTTTTAATGCACCTAAGTTGCCTGCAACCATATGATTCTGAATGATTGAAACCTTTTTTTCATACTCAGGTTCAATCCCTGTCACCATAATACCTGCAACTTGCCCTTGAGCAGTCAACATCCCCTGTAATTGGGTAAATGGAGCCACACCTGTTACATGCGGATGATCCTCAACTTTTTTTACAAGCTCAGGCCAATCTGTTAGAATTTGAGTAGAAGAAACAGTAGCTTGGGGAACCATTCCAAGGACACGGTTTTTAAGCTCACGGTCAAAGCCATTCATCACAGAAAGTACTGTAATCAATACTGCGACACCAAGCGTTAAACCAATCATGGAAACCAAGGCAATAAAAGAAATAAAGTGATTACTCCGCCGAGCACGAGTATATCTCAACCCTATATACAGCGAGATTGGCTTAAACATACCATCTAGTCCGAGGTGATTTATTATGGAAAATTCACAACATCATCTTGTTGACGACAACACTGAACGTCGAGTGATGTCTCGTATTGATGCCGTGTTGAGAATCAACTATCAAATCATTCCTGATGACGTTGCACTGAATGATCCCTATGATTCTCACTTTGTTTTGCCACGCTATTTTCTACTACTTGCAGAATTAGATCAATTTGATCATGCGTTTCGCTACGAATTAGAACAATTAAATGAAAAAGATCAACAAATTGCTCGTATCTTATCCCTATTTAATCAAAAACTAAATTTGATTACAGGATCTTTCTACGACAATATCGTGCAATCCCTACTACCTGTACCAGAACAAGTAAATTTTTCTGAAAATGGACTCAGTTTTTTTAGCGCTCAAGATATTAACGAAGGTACATACATTCACATCACGCTTAGTCACCCAGAGAACTTCTTTCACATCGCAGCTACAGCGCAAGTCGCATATAGCAATCCAGATGAACAAGGAAAATTCCGTATAGGTGCATACTTTATTACTTTGAACCCTCAAGACAGAGCTAAATTGGCTGAAAGCATTCAACAGTCTGAAAACCCTTAAAAACTCATCGTTACATTCGGCGGTAAGCTCTCAAATCTTTGAGAAAATAAAGTAGTAAACCAAACAACACGATACTTGCACCAACAAAAACTTGTACTGATAGCTGCTCATCATTCAGAAAGGCACCGATCAATATTGCTAATAAGGGCGTCATCACAGTCGTTAAAGACAAAGTGGTCGGTTTGAGATTTTGTACTAGTTTAAAGTAGCAGAACATCGCAATCAGTGATGCCATGATCACCGTGTAGAATAAAGCCAGTAAAGATTTTGCAGAAGGCATCTGTGTTGGAACATATTGCAAAATCCAAGGCACGACAAGAATCGCAATCAAAGTCGAAACCAAAATTGATCCCGTCGCTTGTGCCATAGCTTGAATATTTGCATTTATCTTTTTGACTAAGAAAATCGAGAGTGAATATGCAAATACACTTACAATCATGAGTCCAATACCCAATGGTTGGACATGGTTCTGATTATCACTCAAACAAATCAAACCTAAGCCAATGATTGAGACAGCCATACCTAACCATTGCAATAATGCTAGTTTCTGCTGAAATCCAAAACGACCAATCAAACCAGCCATGATAGGTGCTAACCCAAACATCAATGCAATTAAACCTGAACTCAAGTAAGCCGTAGCCGCATACGTAAAAATCTGAGATCCGATTAAGCTCAATGAGCCTGCGATGTAACTCAGTATTGAAACTTTATCTACAGGAAATCTTACTTTTAAAATCAACAGGACGACGATGGCTAGTGGCAAAGCAATAAAGAAACGCAGTACTAAAGCCCACATGGGATGTAAATCAGATACACTCCAAACAATCGCCAATGGGGTCGTCGCCCATATAAAAACGAGTAATCCATAAGTTAGAATCAGATTTGTATGTGAGGGCATATCATACTCAAGAAGCGGTTTTACGTTTTTGCTTTAAAATGGTTTGGTCTAAAGAACTCGAAAACTCACGCTTATCTCTTTCAGAAATTGGAGGAGGTCCTCCTGTTTGAACACCAGCACCACGCAAGGTATCCATAAAGTCTCGAAGATGTAATCGGGCTTTTACATTTGCAGAAGTATAGATTTCACCACGAGGATGGATTGCAATTCCACCTTTCTCAATAACCTGTGCAGCTAAAGGAATATCTTGCGTGATTACAATGTCGTTTGGTTGCATACGTTCCACAATTTCCTGATCAGCACGATCTGCCCCACTCATAACCTGAATAGATTTGATTCGTACCGAAGGTGTAATACCGACATTTTGATTGGCAACGAAAGTTACTTCCAACTGATAACGATCTGAAGCACGAAGAATCACTTCTCTTAAAATCTTAGGCAAAGCATCTGCATCTACCCATAATTTGAATGGCAGCACGTAAGCGAAAGCTCATATAAATAAAATGCTAGTGTAGCAGATTGCTAGAAAAGTAGAGGGAAATTGAGCAAAGCAATCATTAAGACTCAATTGATTCGCTGTCTAAGTTTAAAACCCATTTTTTCACATAAATGAATTAATTTTATAGATTTACATATCGAGACTTGAAAAATCGATGTTACCCTCGATTTAATAGTATAAGTTCAATCTTTCCAGCATTACGATTTATGAAAATTCAAAACAGTCCAGAAATCATTACAATTCAAGATGAAAATTTCGGTAATCACGCTGAGCATTGGAACTTATTAACAGATAATCCTGCATCTGACGTACCTAAATGGTTAGGTCTGGCGTTAGATACTCCTGTTATGCCTATGGGATTGTGCACAGAAGAACATGAAATGGATCAATCATTTTGGTTGATTCAAGGTCCAAGTGATCAATCGATTGCAATTAATCAAATTATCGCTGTTGAAGATCAAAAACCACGTGCTTTAAAAACTGCATTTCCAAGTTTCCAAAGCCCGTATAAATACGATGCACAGATTGAACGAATTATTACCTGTAAATCTGCAACTCAAGCGGTATTAAGACTGAATTTAAATAAAAGTACGACTATTTATGCATTTGATAATTTATTTAGTGTTAATCGCTGTAAATATGACAAAGATGAAACTTATCAAGTCCAATTTAATGCTTGGGCATATGAATTAGAAGCGGTGTCAGAAGATGAAAAAATCATTGTGGATGACCCTGCTTCAATTAAACACCATCGTGCATTAAATGCTATTCTGGCTGAGCATAATGGAATTGCACCTGAAAACTTACAAGAATTGATTAATGCTTGGGAACCAAAAACGCCTGAAGATCAAGAACCTGTAACTGTCGACTTTTCTAAAATGGTCGCTTATTTATTTGGTGAAACATTAGGGCAAGAAGATGAGGCTTGGTTCCAAGGTAATATCGTTGGTAAAACTTCAATGCAATTTATGCAAGACGAATATACCCTTTACGATGTCACTTTAGTTTTAGAGGATACATTACCTGCAATATTAATCCGTATTGCAACCAAAAATGATTTGTATAAAAACTTTAACATTGGTCAATATATTCGCGGCAACCTATGGATTCAGGCGAATATTTATGCTAAAACTGCTATAAAGTGAAATAAAATCACATAAATAGCAATTTTTAGGCGTTCTAATGAAAATTATACCAGAACAAACGACCACCAGTCTTATTCATTCAAGTGACCAAGGCCTTAAACTTGATGTTGGTGCTTTTTGCTTTTTTCTACTTGGTATGTTTTTAGCAGCACTTATTTTTCATCAAATTGGCATTTTCTAAAAATTTCATTCTTGTAAAAAAGCCCTCATTTTAGAGGGCTTTTTTTATTTGTCAGCGATTAACCATGGCGTTTTGCAAAATCATCCATAAAGTTAACTAATGCCTGTACACCTTCAAGTGGCACAGCATTGTAAATACTTGCACGCATACCGCCTACTGAACGATGTCCTGCAAGGTTAAGCAAATGTTGCTGCTCCGCTTCTTTTAAGAATGTCTTTTCCAAAGCTTCATCAGCAAGCGTAAATGGAACATTCATCATTGAACGATTTGGAAGTGCAATCGGGTTGTTATAGAAATCACTCGAATCAATATAACCATAAAGCAGTTTTGCTTTCTCTTGGTTGACTTTGTAGATCGCATCCACGCCACCTTGTTCAAGTAGCCATTCAAAAACTAAACCAGATAAATACCAAGCATAAGTGGCTGGAGTGTTAACCATTGAGCCATTTTTAGCTTGATCGTTATATTTCAAAATGCTTGGAATTTCAGGTTTTACTTGATCCAACAAATCATCACGAATAATGACTATCGTTAATCCTGCAGGGCCAATATTCTTCTGAGCACCCGCATAAATTAAACCAAATTTACTTACATCTAGCGGAGCAGACAAAATACTTGATGAGAAATCACATACCAATGGCTTTTCAACATTTGGAACACCTGCAAACTGTAAACCACCAATCGTTTCATTATCTGCATAATGTACATATGCAGCATCAGCAGATAAGTTCCAAGTTGCTTGGTCTGTAATTGCATGCTTACCATCAATCAAAGTACCCGCTTCGATCACATTAATGTCACCGTAACGTTTTGCTTCTTTCAACGCTTTTTCAGACCAAATCCCTGTATGGATATAATCAGCTTTATTATTTTTACCCAACAAATTTAATGGAATCGCTGAGAATTGAAGGGATGCCCCACCTTGAAGAAAAAGTACTTTATAATTTTCAGGAATGTTCATGAGCTTACGTAAGTCAGCTTCTGCCTTTTCTGCAACAGCAACATAGTCGTTACTACGATGACTCATTTCCATGATCGACAAGCCTTTCCCCTGCCAATCCAACATTTCCTGTTGAGCTTTTTCTAAAACGGCAGTAGGTAGTGCAGCAGGACCAGCGCAGAAATTATAAGCACGCATGAGTTTTCCCTTGTGAAAGTGAAACAAATTGAGATGGGAATTTAATCATAGATTGGCGAAGCTTGCAGCAGCTTATCGCTTAAATATTTAATTTTATCTGCAAAATTTTTCGTTCATTCAACTATTTCTTTTTTTAAATACATTCAATTTCAGTGATTCATTATTTTGTTTTATTCAAGTGAATATGATTATTTCATTGAATCCAGACTAGATTAAAAACTCTAATTTTTACAATTTAACTACACCAATTCAAGTTGTATAACTATTTAATTAAAAACATAATATTTTAATTTTACAAAAAGAACTTAGACTAACGCGAGTATGATTAAATTGCGACAAACTCAAATGTTGAAACAAAATAATCGACCAAATTTAAGGGTCAAACGGTTTCAAAAAAAACTAAGTATGTGTATCCATATAATCACATGCAGCTTTTTTACAAGTTCAATATTTGCTCAAACTATTAGCTATAGTGAAGCTGAGCAATATATCGTTGAGAATGCATATAGCACACAAGCACAAAGAGCCTTAAAACAATCAGCTCAACTCGAAATGGATGCCATAAAAAATCTTGGGCTCCCCCGTATTGATCTCAATGCAACTGCCTATTCATTTCATAGTGAAACTAGCGTCCCATTAGAGTCAGGCAAACGTCGTTTAGAAAACTCACTTACACGTGGATTTGATGATAAGCTTTCTCAATGGGAAAACGTATTATCACCAGAAGTCATTGATCAAATGAGCCAAGGTTTTGATCAAGTTGTTAGTGATGGTCTAAATAAAGTACCCAATAATGTTGATGTAACCGTCAAAGATCAGGATGTAAGAACTTCAGTTTCTATGGTTATGCCATTATATACAGGAGGGAAAATCTCAAGTGCCAAGCAAATAGCGACTTTGCAGGCTCAACGCTCAACAATTAGCGAGAAACAACAGCAAGATGCTCAGCGTTTTGAAATGATCCAAGCTTATTTTAATGCCCAACTACAACAGCAGTTAGCCAATGTCAGCCTATTTAATTTTAATGCGATGCAACAGCATTATAACAATGCCCTAAAACTTGAAAAACAAGGGTTTATTAATAAAGGACAACGTATGCAGTTTGAGGTTGCCTTAAATAATGCTGATCGGGCTTATCAAAACGCACAATCTAACCTACAAGCAAGCTTGTTTAGTTTAAAAAATTTACTCCAAACCAGTGATCGTCTTAGCTTAAGCACGCCATTATTTGTAAATACCACTCAAAAAAATGATTTAGAAACTTTTCTTAGCAATTATGATCAAAACTCAAGTTTAGTAAAAAAATTACAGATGGATACCCAACTGGCAAATGAAAATATCCGTATCCAGCAAGCAGCCAAAAAACCAAGTGTATTTGCGTTTGGTGAATACGGGTTAGATGATAAAGAAAATTGGATTATCGGCGTGATGGCGAAATACAATTTATTCTCTGGTATTGATAAAAATAAAAATATTCATGCTGCTGAATTGAAACGGTATGCAGCAGAAATGATGACTGAACGTACAAAACAAGAAATCGAAAATATTTTATATAAATCATATAGTGAGTTGAATGCAGCTCAAACAAGTCATCAACTCTTAATCAAAAATACTCGTGCAGCCGAAGAAAACTTACGTATTCAACAATTATCTTTTAAAGAAGGTATGGGAACAGCAACACAAGTGATCGATGCACAAAATGCGCTGAATGCTTTAAAAGGTGAAATGGCGATAAATGCTTATAAATACATATTATCTTTAGCAACATTATTACAAAGCTACGGTTCAATCGAAGAATTCAAGCTTTATGTGAACCAACCTCGTACGGATTATATTCGTTAATTGGAGTACATCATGAATCAAAATATTTCATCACCCAATGTAGAAGATAATTCGAATAACGAGATTGTCGAAAACTCAACAGACAGTCAAGTTGATCAATCTAAAACTGATTCAGGTACACCATCACCACCTTCAAATAACGCAAAAATAAAAATCCTGATCGTCATTATTATCTTATTACTCTTGAGTTTGATTGCTTTTGGCTTATGGAAAGCTTATCAACCAAAATCAATCGAGTTACAAGGGCGAGTAGAAGCTGAAACTGTTCATATCAGTACCAAAGTTCCTAGTCGTATTGAAGAATTCTATGTCACTGATGGTCAAACAGTAAAAAAAGGACAAGCTCTTGTTCGTTTCGTAAGCCCTGAACTTGATGCAAAAAAAGAACAAGCTCAAGCAGCATTACAAAGCGCACTCGCTTTTCAATCAACAATTTATAGAGGTTCTCAACAAGAAAACATTGATACGCTATACGCTAACTGGCAAGCATTGAAGACCCAAGCTGACCTAGCTGCAACGACTTACAAACGAGGTGAAAACCTTTATCAACAAGGTGTTATCTCTCGTCAACGACGAGATGAAATGCTTGCAGCTCAAACCTCTGCAAAAGAAGCCGCTGAAGCAGCTTACCAACAATATGCACGCGCCAAACGCGGCAGTACAGAACAACAAAAATCAACCGCTGATGCTCAAGTTGCTATTGCTCAAGCCGCGGTGAATGAAGCAAATGCTTTAACTGCCGAAACAAAACTTTATGCGCCAATTGATGGCACTGTGTCCAAAACATATGGTAAACCAACTGAATTTGTTGCTACTGGTGTACCTGTAGTCAGCATCCTTGAAGATCAGGAATTATGGGTCAGTCTCAATGTAAGAGAAGATATCTACAACTCAATCTATAAATCAAAAACCTTAGAAGGCTTCATTCCTGCATTGAATCAAAGTGTCACATTTAAAGTAAAGAAAATCGATGCTGAGGGTGAGTTTGCAACGATAAAAACTACGCGACAAACAGGTGGATATGATATTCGAAGCTTTAAATTCCATCTAAGCCCTACAGAAAAAATTCCCGATCTCAAAGTTGGGATGAGCGTTTTATTTAATATCGAAGAGGCAAAGTAACACATGCTTGCCATAATGCTTCGTGAAATACGCTATTTAAAGCGCTATAAAGCTGATTTATTTATGGCAATCATCGCGCCATTATTGGTCATTATACTTTTTGGCAGCATGTTTTCAGCTGGTAAACCTGATCACTTACCCATCGTTGTGATTGATCAAGATCAAAGCGAGATGAGCCGAAAAGTTATTCATGCTTTGAGCGTGAATCACACTATAAAAATTAAAACGATTACAACCAGTCAAGATGAAGCAGAACAATTAATCAATCAAACAGATGCTTGGGGTTTTGTATTTATTCCTGAAGGTGCTGAGCAGCGCTTAGTTAGTGCACAAGATGCACAAATTAGTATTGCTTATAATCAATCTTTCTTTAGCATTGGAAATACAATCTCATCAGCGATGTTGATCAGCACCTTAAATGGAATTGCTGAATATATGGGAGATGATTATTTGTCAAATACCATCCCCTATATAGAAATGCCTACACCTCACATAAAAATATCCACTTTATATAATCCTAATATGAGTTATGAACTGTTCTTGGAGCCATTTATGGTGCCAGCAGTTTTACATTTATTATTATGCTGTTGTGTTGCTTTTGCAGTTGGACAGGAATTTAAACGTAATACATTCAATCAGTGGGTTACTGGTGGAAATGCAATCCACACTTTACTCGGTAAATTATTAGTTTATGTACTCATTTTTTGCTTTTGGACTTGGTGTTGGATGTTTTGGCTATCGAATATCCGAGGTTATTTCATAGCAGGTTCCATCTGTTTAATCCTTACCGCTCAATTTTTCTTGTACTTCGCCTATGCCGTCATTAGTAGTTCTGTAGTATTGGCGACGCAAGATCTGGCAAAAACCTTTGGCTTTTTAGCTTTGTATGGTGGTTCTTCTCCTAGTTTTTCAGGAATCACCCTCCCCCTAAATAATGCACCTGTATTTACTCAAATTTGGTCAATGCTGATTCCCTATACACCTTATGCAAAGTTACAAACTGAACAATGGGTGATTGGCAGCGATCCAATAGTTTCACTTATTCCACTTTCTATCTTAATTGCTTTCTCAGCATTGTTCTTCTTTGTGAGTATTCGCTTACTTCGAAAATTGACTCAGGAGCAATGCGTATGAAAAAATTTTTAAATTATTATCTGCAAACCTTTAAAAATATTGCAGCAAATACCTCAATTTTCACCACGCTCATTGCTGCTGTCATTTTATATAGTTTTTTCTATCCAACTGCTTATAAAGCACAAACAGCGGAAGATATTCCGATTGTTGTCGTAGATGAAGAGCAAAGTGTTTTAAGTTCGAAAATCATTAGCCAAGTTTCAAATAGTCCTCATGTGAAAATCATGACAGTAACTGATAATTTCTTAGAGGCAAAAAAATTAGTTCAAAATCAGCAAGCAGAAGGTATTTTACTTTTACCCGACAATCTGACCAATAGCATCACACGTGGTGAAATGGGAGGCATAGGTCTATATTTAAGTACAGCTTATTTCATTCAAACGAAAGAAGTTGGCATAGGTTTAGCAGGTTCTATTGAAGCAACCTTACAAGAGTTTTTGGAAAAATTCGGTGATGCAACTCCTTTTAAACCAGAACTTTCTATTCATCAAATTCCGCTCTTTAATACATTATCTGGATATGGAAGTTATATTTTTCCCGCTGTTGCGAGTTTAATCATTCATCAGACGCTGTTATTAGGTCTGGCTATGTTGATTGCGAGCTATCGTGAATCAGGTTGGATCGCAAAACCAATCGAGTTTTGGGCAACTTTTACAGCAATTCTCACAATAGGTTGTCTTGGTTGTTTATACCTCTTCGGTTTTACATTTTGGCTTTATGACTATCCCCATGGTGGAAATTTCTGGGGAATGCTGCTTGCAACGCCAGTTTATGTAAGTTGTATTATCGGTCTAGCGATGCTGGTTGGATCTTTGGTGGATATGCCTGAACGTGTAGGACATTTAATTGTTGTCACCTCCGTTCCTCTTTTCTTATTAACAGGTACTGCTTGGCCACACGCAGCTATGCCTGAATGGATGCAATATTTAGCTTGGACTCTTCCATCTACACATGGTGTTCAAATGTTTGTGCAATTAAATCAGATGGGTGTACCTACAGCAATCGTGATACCTAAACTGATTTATTTAGCAACTCTTGGTGGAATCTTATTGGCTTGCTCTTATTATCGTTTAGTCATGCTAAAGCCAATAAAAAAGGAAGCTAATTAGCTTCCTTTTTTAACAACTTATCACTTAAGCTTCTGGAGTATCATCTTTAGGTTCTACTAAAGCTTCCTCAGAATTTACTGCATCAAGCTCAGTATTTTCTACTGATTGCTCTATAGTCTCTAACTCTTCGTCTTCTTCTACAGCTTCAATAGATACAACACCAACTAATGTTTCAGCGTCACTCAATCGAATCAGACGAACACCTTGTGCGTTACGACCTGTGGTTGCCACTTCTGCTGCACGTGTACGAACCAAAGTACCACCATCAGAAATCAACATCAGCTCTTTGGTTTCATCAATCGATACAGCACTGATTAACTCACCATTACGCTCACTCGTTTTAATCGCAATAACACCCTTACCACCACGTTTCTTGGTCGGGAAGTCATCAACTGGGGTACGTTTACCATATCCATTTGCACAAGCACATAACACCTCACCTGTTTCTGGAACAACAACAAGTGAAACAATACGGCTTACAACATTTGAATCAGAAGAATCGTCATTATCATCGCTGTCATCATTTTCAACTTCAGCATCTTCTACGTCGATCGTGTTACTTGCAAAACTAACACGCATACCACGTACACCTTTCGCAGTACGTCCCATTGCACGAACATCTGTCTCAGCAAAGCGAATCGCTTTACCTTCATTTGAGAACAACATGATCTGCTGATTACCATCCGTAATCGCAACACCGATCAAGGTATCTTCTTCGTTTAACTCAATAGCACGTAAGCCATTAGAGCGAACATTACTAAACTGTTCTAACTCAACACGTTTAACCGTACCTGATGCCGTAGCCATAAACACATAGTGATTTTCAGGGAACTCAGTCAACGGTAAGATCGCGGTAATTGTTTCATTCGCTTCCAAAGGTAACAAGTTCACCATCGGGCGTCCTTTAGCACCACGAGAGGCTTGAGGTACCTCAAACACTCTCAAGCGATAAACTTTACCAACATTGGTAAAGCACAATACTGTCGCGTGGTTCGATGCAACAATCAAATGCTGAATAATGTCATCATCTTTCATTGAGGTTGCAGATTTACCACGACCACCTCGACGTTGAGCTTGATAATCCGAAAGTGGTTGCGTTTTGGCATAACCTGTTTGAGAAACAGTGAGTACCACTTGTTCTTCAGGGATTAAGTCTTCACGACAGAAATCAACACCAGATTCAACGATTTCTGTACGACGTGCATCACCATACTGTTGCAGGATTAAAGCAAGTTCTTCACGAATTACGCTCATCAATAAATTAAAGTCATTTAAAATTGCTGTTAATTCAGCAATTTGACCTAAAATCTCAGTATATTCAGCGTGTAACTTATCTTGTTCAAGACCCGTCAAACGATGTAAACGTAATTCAAGGATCGCATTCACCTGTGTTGGTGATAAACGATAAATATCTCCTGACAGACCAAATGGACGTGCAGGATCTTCCCCTTCAATTTCATCTGGGCGAACTGAAATAGCGCCAGCTTTTTCTAGAAGTGCGACAACACCACCACCAGCCCATTCACCAGCCTGTAAACGCTCACGCGCTTCACTAGGATTGGCAGAAGTCTTAATGGTTTCAATAATCGCATCAATATTCGCTAATGCAACAGTCAAACCTTCTAAGATATGCCCACGTTCACGTGCTTTGCGAAGCTCATACATGGTGCGGCGTGTCACAACTTCTTGGCGGTGACGGATAAATGCCGCAATAATATCTTTAAGATTCATCAATTTTGGCTGACCATTATCTAGGCAGACCATATTGATGCTGAAAGAGTTTTGCAGTTGGGTGTGTAAGAATAAATTATTTACAATGACTTCCGCGTTTTCGCCACGCTTCAAATCAATTGCAATACGCATCCCTTCCTTATCTGACTCATCTCGAAGTTCAGAAATTCCTTCAAGTTTCTTTTCTTTAACCAGTTCAGCTATACGCTCAATCGTTTTTGCTTTATTGACCTGATATGGAATTTCAGTAAAGACGATAGTCGTACGACCCGTTTTCTGATCTTCTTCGAAATGATACTTACCACGGATATGAAGACGACCTTTACCTGTACGATAAGCATCTACAATACCTGATTTACCGTAAATAATACCGCCAGTTGGGAAGTCAGGACCAGTAATATGCTCCATCAATCCTTCAATAGAAATATTCGGATTATTGGCATAGGCTAAACAAGCATTGACGACCTCAGTCATATTATGCGGCGCCATATTGGTCGCCATACCCACTGCAATACCTGTTGTACCATTAACCAAAAGATTAGGAATACGAGTTGGCATCACTTGCGGAATACGCTCAGAACCGTCGTAGTTATCTTCCCAATCAACCGTGTCTTTTTCTAAGTCGGCCAAAATTTCATGGGTAAGCTTTTGCATTCGGACTTCGGTATAACGCATTGCCGCCGCACTATCGCCATCGACAGAACCAAAGTTACCTTGACCATCGACCAACATATAACGCAAGCTAAAATCTTGAGCCATACGAACAATCGTTTCATAGACTGCACTATCACCATGAGGGTGATATTTACCGATTACATCACCCACCACACGAGCAGATTTTTTATACGCTTTGTTATAATCATTGCCCAATTCGTGCATTGCGAATAATACGCGACGATGAACAGGTTTGAGACCGTCTCTCACATCTGGCAATGCACGAGATACGATTACGCTCATTGCATAATCTAAATATGAATGCTTGAGTTCGTCCTCAATGGCAATCGGTCTGATTTCCGATACGCTCATGCATACTCCTTGTTTACAGATAGAAACATCTACCTGTTTTTATGTCTTCAATCTTGCAAAAATTTAGCTCAAAAAGATTGAACTAAAAATAAAAAATACAGCGAAAAATTATAGCATAAACAACCAACTAACAGGGAGTTAAACCCATTGAAAATAGCATTTTTTTACAATAAAAAATTGATTAGAATTAGTAAGTTAAAAAATATTTTTTGATTGTGAACTTTCAACAATATTTTTTTAATGTGGTGGCTAAAATACGAGCAAAAACATCATAAAATTTTAATCTTAAAATCATTACTTCACGTCGATTACGAATTAAAATTTATAATCATTTTTATGTAATTAGCGATATAAATCTACTTGCTCTCTTTGGAAATATATTAAATCCAATGCTAATGAAATGCCTGTTATTTGAAAAATCATGCTATGCAGCTGACCACGGTGATGGGTCTGATGATTAAAGACATGCGCGAGCACTTCAATAAGAGGCTCAGTATGGCGCTGCCCGTGTCGTGTGTAAGAAATGGTACCATGAAAGGCTTCATCATTAAGCTGCTGTACGAATGCAATCATGCTTTGATCTTTAAGGAATCTCGCATTAGTGAGCGAATCTAAGTCTGCATGAACAATCTCATCTAAAGCATACTGAGACTGCACTACCCCATGAATACGCTCGAACCATAAAATATCAGCGACCAATATATGATTTGCTGTACGAAACAATGACTCGAAATAAGCCCCACAATTTTGATTGATTTCGTCTTCATTTAAGTCTTTTGAAACAGAGAATAATTTTTGATTCGCCCAAGCGTTATAATTTGCCAACATCAAAAAATATTTTTTAAAACTATAACTCATTAATTAGATCCATTTTTATTATTATTTTTAACATAAAAAAGCGCTCCTGAGCAGAGCAGTAAAGCATCGCTTTAACCGCCTGCGCAAGAGCGCTTTAAACTTTAATTCAGTGAATTAAAGTTTAGATACCAATTCTGGTACAACAGTGTTCAAATCACCAACTAACCAGTAGTCAGCAACGCTGTTGATTGGTGCTTCTTCGTCTTTGTTGATAGCAACAATAACTTTAGAATCTTTCATACCAGCTAAGTGCTGGATCGCACCAGAGATACCGATTGCCATGTATAGATCAGGCGCAACGATTTTACCAGTTTGACCAACTTGGAAGTCGTTAGGTACGAAACCAGCATCAACTGCTGCACGTGATGCACCTTGTGCAGCACCAAGCTTGTCAGCTAATGGGTCAAGTACTTTATGGTAGTTCTCACCAGAACCCACACCACGACCACCAGAAACAACGATACGCGCAGCAGTTAATTCTGGGCGATCAAGTTTCACGATTTCTTCACTTACAAACTTAGAAATACCAGCATCTTTCACCTCAGCAACAGCTTCGACTACAGCAGAACCGCCTTCAGCAGCTACAGCATCAAATGCTGTAGCACGAACTGTACCTACGATAATCGCTTCATCTGATTGAACAGTTGCAATCGCGTTACCAGCATAGATAGGACGCTTGAAAGTATT
Source organism: Acinetobacter sp. AOR34_HL (assembly GCF_027854795.1). Classification (NCBI taxonomy): domain Bacteria; kingdom Pseudomonadati; phylum Pseudomonadota; class Gammaproteobacteria; order Moraxellales; family Moraxellaceae; genus Acinetobacter; species Acinetobacter sp. AOR34_HL. The sequence continues at coordinate 113,812 of NZ_JAKTID010000043.1, forward strand.
TGCAGATTCAACAGCAATGATGTCTGAAATCATGCTTACGTCAAGAAGTGCAGCAACACGTGGAAGAATGTTCTTACCAGTTGTTGTAGAAGCAGCTAATACGTATTTGTAACCTTTCGCTAAATCCGCAACTAAAGCAGCTACGTTTTCAGCCAATTGGTTTGCATAAGCAGCATTGTCAGCAAGTAATACTTTGCTCACACCAGCAACTTTAGCAGCAGCATCAGCAACTGCTTGAGCGCCAGAACCAGCTACTAATACAGTAATATCACCACCGATTTTTTGAGCTGCCGCAACAACGTTTAAAGTTGCACCGTTAAGTGTCTGGTTGTTGTGATCAGCGATAACTAAAATACTCATGATTGTATCCTTCTGTATTAGATCACTTTCGCTTCGTTTTTCAATTTTTCAACAAGCTCGTCTACAGACTTCACTTGTACGCCAGCTTTACGTTCAGCAGGTGCTTCAACTTTAACAGTTTTAAGTTTAGTACCAGTTGCAACGCCATAATCAGCAGGAGATTTAGTATCAAGCGGCTTCTTACGAGCTTTCATAATGTTTGGAAGAGCAGCATAACGTGGCTCATTCAAACGTAAGTCAGTTGTGATGATTGCAGGAAGTGCAAGCTCAACAGTTTGTAAACCACCGTCGATTTCACGAGTAACTTGAACTTTACCGCCGTCAACTTTAACTTCAGATGCGAAAGTACCTTGACCAGCACCAAGTAAAGCGCCAAGCATTTGACCTACTTGGTTAGAGTCGTCATCAATTGCTTGTTTACCAAGAAGAATAAGTTCTGGTTTCTCAGCATCAACAACGCCTTTGAGGATTTTAGCAACTTCTAGAGCACCAATTTCATCAGCAGTTTCAACTAAAATACCACGGTCAGCACCTAAAGCCATTGCAGAACGGATTTGTTCTTGAGCATCTTTAGGACCCACTGAAACAACAACGATTTCAGAAACTGTTCCTTTTTCTTTTAAGCGAACCGCTTCTTCCACTGCGATTTCACAGAATGGGTTGATTGACATTTTAACGTTAGTAAGGTCAACCCCACTATTGTCCGGCTTAACACGAACTTTAACGTTGGCATCAACCACACGTTTTACAGCGACAAGAGCCTTCATGTAATCCTCGGCTGTTCTAAGCAAGTAAATGTAGTGAAGAGTATTCTAACTCTTCGTTTGAAACTTTTTAGGTGCCCTATCTTGCAATGTATTTGGCATTTCGGTCAAGTCACAATTTCTGCTCGGGGTATAAAAAAGATGAAATGCTCAGTTCACTTATTGTAGTTGTTGATGTAATTGAATTGCTGTGTATTTAACAGGATATTCATTAGACTTTGATTTTTTTAATATTTTAATATAATTCAACAACCTAAATATCGACTATTTTTTAAATTTGATGGATCTGTAACGGATCATTTCGAGCAAATCAAATCCCCTTTTAGACTTCAAAAAATATTGGCAATAAAGTAAGAACCCAAAACCGACATGATTCACTCTCATCACATTTTAATAGTCGCTTATTAATCACCCAACTTTGCAACATAATATAACCAAATTTAGTCTTTTTGAGCCCGTGGATGGGTTTGATCATAAACTCTTGCCAATTGATCAAAATCAACATGTGTATAAATTTGTGTAGTAGACAAATTGCTATGTCCTAACATTTCTTGCACTGACCTTAGATCACCACTTGCAGATAACATATGACTGGCAAAACAATGTCTCAACAAATGAGGGTGTAAATCAACATTCACTCCAGCTCTTTGTGCTTGTAGCTTGACCCGATTCTCAATTTGTCGAGGGGTAAGTCGATTACCACGTTGTGAGATAAAAACAGCACTATCTAAGTTAAATTCACCTTGCCAGATTCGATAAATTTTCAGCCATTCAATTAGACTATCTTTCGCTTTCTGACCAAACGGAACGATTCGAGTCTTATTGCCTTTACCTGTAATTCTTAACAATTGACGATTGAAGTCGATATCTTTAATCATCAAACCTTGTAATTCAGCGAGCCGCAGTCCACTGGAATAAAGTAATTCCAGTATCGCTTTGTCACGCAGCCACAACTGCTGTTCAATTGGTTTATCTGGTGGAGCTTGGTCTAAAATTTGATGTACAGTTTCAATATCGACCATACCTGGTAAGGGTCTAGGCTGTCTTTTTAACTTAAAATCTTCTGATGGATTTTGTTGTAAATATTGTCCTTGTTCAGCCCACTTCATAAACTGGCGTATTGAGGTCAAATGACGTTGCAAACTGCTTGAACTCAACTGATCTTTTTCAACACGATTTGCCAAATATTCACGTAAGTCAGATGCTTCAATATCGTATAAAGCTAAACTCTTGCTGTCACAAAAGTTAAAAAAATCAGTAAGATCACGTTGATAAGCTTCAATCGTATGTTCTGACTGATTTTGAATAATTCGTTCTTTTAACCACATTGATAGCAGTTTTTCAGGAGCTTCCAAGCTATATTCTCTTGTTTGCATGTGCTATTTATAGCGTAGTTTAACAAATTTCTATTCATTAAAGATTATACAAGCATCGAAGATGAACAATTGATGTAATACAATAAATTTCATGTTTCGATCGGTGGCTTTATATAATGCTTACTCTTATGATCCCTTACCTGATTGCAATCACTTTACTGACCATTACACCTGGATTGGATACAACTTTAATTATTCGCACAGCGACTATTGAAGGAAAAGCTAAAGCCTTTCAAGCAGCTTTGGGTATCACGCTAGGCTGTATTGTTTGGGGTGTAGTTGTTGCATGTGGGTTAGGTGCGCTTTTAATGACTTCTGATTTGGCATTTAACATGCTGAAATGGATGGGAGCAGCCTACTTAGCTTGGCTTGGTTTAAATTTACTATTGAAACCACGAACTCAACTTGCAGATATAAATGTTACGACGAATACTCAAAATTGGTTTGTTAAAGGTTTTTTGGGAAACTTACTCAATCCTAAAGTAGGTGTCTTTTACCTCTCCTTTCTTCCTCAATTTATTCCTCACACTGCTTCTCCTGTGATTTGGACGATGGGCTTAGTCATGATCCATGTTGTGATTGGGATTATTTGGTCTATCATTTTAATTTCTGCGATGCAATCAATCTCTGATTACTTAAAACGACCAAAGTTTATCAAGTATATGGATCGTATTACTGGCAGTATTTTTATACTGTTTGCCTTAAAACTAGCATTTAGTAAAAGATAATCAATCCAATAATGTGTTTGTGGAACACACTCGACATAAAGCTAAATAGTTTCTAAAAACTTATTAATTTGCAACGCGACTTCATTGGCACATTTTTCTGCCAACTGATGATCACCACTCTCGACAATATATAAATCAGATTTTTCAATTAAATGATTTAGATACTTACCTACCTCAACGGGGTTAATTGGATCATGATCACCCCAAATCAATAAGGTTTTGATATCTATCGAGGTTATGAATTCATCGTAATTGATGCTGGTTGTGATAAACCAGTTCGGATATTCTGCGTATTCTTGCTGATAAAATTCACGCCAATCTTGAACCTGAAACTGATCTAAATTGACCCCACCCGAGGTTGCAATCAAGATTAAACCTTTTATTAAACAGGTTTTTTCTAGTGCAGCTTTGATCACAAAGATTCCACCCATTGACTGTGCAATTAAGATTGAAGGTTGTTGAATCTGCTCAACAACATAATCACTCAAATCATCAAAACTATTTATATCAGGATGTGCAGCCACACCATGGAAACTTGGATAGGCAATCACTTGCTTGGTGTAGGTTTCGGGAAGTTGTGCAATTAAAGGATACCAAAATTGTGTATTACCTGAAGCGCCTGCAAGAAAAACCAAGTTATTCATTATTGTCCTTGAGACTTATTATTCTTAGAGATAAACACCCTACTAATTGCAAGGTGTTTATTTACCACTCAATTTAGCTTTGGAAATATCTTAAATCCAGACGCGCATCATAAACATGCGTGGTTGGACCTGTCATCCACACCACATCGCCTTCACGCCAAGCTATATGTAATTTCCCACCCGCTAACTGAACTTCAACTTCATTAGCGAGTAAACCACGGCGCATACCACTGACAGCAGCGGCACAAGCACCTGTACCACAAGCTAAAGTCTCACCTACACCACGTTCAAACACACGTAAGCGAATATGTTTTTCATCAACGATTTGCATAAAACCAGCATTTACTCTTGCTGGAAAACGAGCATGTGATTCAACTTGAGGACCGATTCCTGCAACATCAGCCGTTAATACATCTGGCACGATCGTAACCGCATGAGGATTTCCCATGTTAACGACATCAATGTTGATGCTTTTATTGTCAGCAAGACCCAGTTTGTAAAGACCTTCAGTGTCTTCGTGTTCATCCGTTAGGAATGGAATCTCAGCTGGAAGAAACTTCGGCGGACCCATGTTGACACGTACCCAACCATTTGCTCCCAATTCAGGCTCTACAATACCTGCTTTTGTTTGCACACGAATCTTGGTTTTAGTCGTCAGTTGGCGCTCATGTACAAATCGAGCGAAACAACGCACACCATTACCACACTGTTCAACTTCAGAACCATCCGCGTTAAAAATACGGTATTTAAAGTCAGCATCTGGAAAATCAGGCGGTTCAACGATAAGTAACTGATCAAAGCCCACGCCAAAATGACGATCAGCTAAACGCTGAATCGTGACAGTATCTAAATAAGCGCGTTGGGTGACAAGGTCAACAACCATAAAATCATTGCCCAAACCATGCATTTTGGTAAATTCTAAATACATCCAATTTACTCCTCAGGCAATAAACGTTCTTTTTCCCAAAGTGATTCGATGGTTTCACGCTCACGTATTAAATAAGCTTGATCACCACTGACCATCACTTCAGCAGCACGACCACGTGTATTATAGTTTGAGCTCATTACAAAACCATAAGCTCCAGCACCCAATACTGCTAAGACATCATTTTCTTGCAGCGCTAAATCACGCTGTTTCCCCAAGAAATCACCTGTTTCACAGATCGCACCGACCAAATCCCATGTTTTTACTTCAACATCAGAATGTGGGGCAACAGATTGGATATCCATCCATGCTTCATATAAAGCAGGACGAATCAAATCGTTCATTGCAGCGTCAATAATTGCAAAATTTCGATGATTCGTTGGTTTCAACAAATCAACCTTTGTTAATAATGCACCTGCATTTGCAGAAATACTACGACCAGGCTCCATATAAACTTTCAAACCTAGTTTTTCTAATACAGGGCGCATCGCATTTGCATATTCAGCAACGGTTGGCGGTGTTTCATCTTTATAGCGCACACCTAAACCACCACCAATATCAATATGTTTGAGGTTGATGCCTAACTTTTTCAACTCTTCAATCATTAAAACCACACGATCAAGCGCATCAACGAATGGCTTGGTCTCAGTCAACTGTGATCCAATATGACAGTCGATCCCGACAATTTCTAAGTTTGGAAAAGACGCTGCGTATTGATAAGTTTCATACACTGTATCGCTTGGGATACCGAATTTATTTTCTTTCAAGCCTGTTGAAATATAAGGATGCGTCTTTGCATCAACATCTGGATTGACACGCAATGAAATCGGAGCTTTTTTTCCAAGTTTAGCTGCAACTTTCTGAATACGATCAAGTTCAGCATAAGATTCAACATTGAAACAAGCGATGCCAACATCTAATGCTTTTTCAATGTCTGCTTCTGACTTACCCAAGCCTGAAAAAACGATCTTCGCTGGATTACCACCAGCTGCAAGAACACGGGCAAGCTCTCCACCCGTCACAATATCAAAACCAGCACCTAGTTTTGCCAATACATTAAGAACAGCTAAGTTTGAGTTTGATTTCACCGCAAAACAGATTTGATGATCAATAAAATCAAAAGCACGATCCATATCTAAATAATGTTTTTCCAAAGTTGCTTTGGAATAAACATAGAGTGGCGTGCCGAATTGCTGCGCGAGCTGATCAAGTGAACATTGCTCAGCATGCAATACGCCATTAATGCGAGTGAAACTCATGAAGATGTCCTTATTTACAAACTTAAGGTGAGATGGTTTTGACTACTGTGATGATGATGTTGAGTTTTCAACTTGAGTATCATCATCCTTTTGATCAGATGAGCTTTGAGATTGCGATGCATCATTTTTGTAAAGCAAATACTTTGCTCTTTTATCATGGTTTGGATCAGACGGTAACTGTAAAGCACCAGATTGACCACACGCTGTTAATACAATACTGCTAAACAATAAACTGATCGAACAAATGACTTTAAGCATCTGAGCACCTAATTTTTACAATTCGGAGCAGTATAGCGTGAACCTCAAATTGGCTAAAGTCCAAACATAAAAAAACGCCAACATAAGCTGACGTTTTCATATATCACGGTTGATCTTATTTTTTCTTTGCGAAGAAATAACCAATGATCAGAATAATGAACCAAATTGGACTGACAATCAGAGATTTTCGAGTATCTTCATCCAATGCTAAAACGCCAATCGTACATAAGAAGAAAATAATCACGATCCAGCATGTCATCACACCACCTGGCAATTTAAAAATTGACTGCTCATGAAGTTCAGGAGATCGTTTGCGGTAGTTCATATAACTCCACATAATGATAATCCAAACGCAAATGAACAAAATCGTAGATAAGGTCGTTGCCAAAACAAATGCTGTTACTTCATCGTTAGTTCCGCTTTGTAACTTATATACAAACTGAATCAATGCACCGATGAAAATACAGATCGCTGAGAAAATCAATGCGTTTGCTGGAACAGCTGCTTTAGACAAACCTGCAAATAGTCGTGGCGCTTGTTTATCTGTTGATAAACCAAAAAGCATACGACTCGTTGAGAATACCCCACTGTTCATAGATGACATTACCGAAGATAACACCACCAAATTCATAATAATTGCAGCAGATGCAATACCAGCCTGAGAGAAAATATTCACAAATGGGCTGACTTTAGGATTGATCTGATCCCAAGGCGTGACACTCATTACGACAAAAAGAGCCAAGACATAGAAAATGATAATACGTATTGGAATCGAGTTAATCGCTTTGGGTAAGTTTCTCTGAGGGTCTTGAGTTTCAGCAGCTGTAGTTCCGACAAGCTCTACCCCTACAAATGCAAAAATTGCAATTTGGAATCCTGCAAGGAACCCTTCGAAGCCTTTAGGGAACATACCTCCATGCGTCCATAAGTTTGAAACGCTGGCTACAGTTCCCGATGTATTGGTAAAACCAGTGAAAATCATCCATAAACCTACAAGGATTAATACAATAATCGCTGTGATTTTCACCATTGCAAACCAGAATTCCATTTCACCAAATAACTTCACGGTAACGAGATTCAGACCCAATACGAATGCTATGGCAACGGTACTAATCAACAAACCACCTAAAGGCGTAAATGACTGTCCACCATTAAAAAATTCCAGGTAATAAATAATCGCAGACAGGTCAGCAATACCAATCGTGACCCAACATAACCAATACGTCCAGCCAACGAAATAACCTGCCCACGGACCAATCAAGTCAGTTGATAAATCAATAAATGATTTATAGTTTAGGTTTGAAAGCAATAATTCGCCCAATGCACGCATGACAAAGAACACCATCAAACCAATCAACATATAAATAAATAGAATTGATGGGCCAGCTAAACTAATCGTTTTACCTGAACCCATAAACAATCCTGTGCCGATTGCGCCACCAATTGCAATCAGTTGAAGATGTCGATTAGATAGACTACGGTGAAGCCCACTTTGCTCGTTGACCTCACCTAAATTTTGATTCGACATTTTTACAAAAACTCTCCAGTATCTTTCGTTCATTAGCTAATGATCAAATCAAAATGACAATTCGCACCATTTAATGGCATCTTCTTGCACTGTAAATTGTTTTGATGATGTTTTAGCTAACCAATTTTCTGTCTGTACAACTCAACATTTCAAGTTAAATACAAATGGGCCTGATCATACGCACAAGGATGTACCAACTCAATGCACTTTTTTGACTCCATATTTTTCAATGGCTTAAAAATTAAGCAATAAAAAAGCAGCCTCTGAAGGCTGCTTTTTATCTAGATTTTTACTTTAATTTATTATGATATTACTTTTGTTTATTCTTAATACGATCTTCCCAGAACGTAGCATTACGAATACCAAGTTTTACTGGATCAAAAGTAAACTCTTTAACACCCGCTTTTTGCTGCTGTTCATAATCTCTTAATGCTTTAATCGTTGGTTTCCAAATGAAGTAAGTCACAATAATACCAATGATGTTAATCCAAGCCATTAAGCCCACACCGATATCACCAATTCCCCAAATATAGCCCGTCGCACTGATTACGCCATATGAAACAGAAAGAATGATGAAGCATTTGGTGATAAATAATAAAGATGGAGTTTTGGTAATATAACTTAAATAAGTAATGTTGGTTTCAGCGATATAGTAATAGGCAACAATCGTTGTAAATGCGAAGAAGAATACAGCTAACGCAACAAAGATTTGTCCAAAACCACCAAATACCGTGCTCACAGCCATTTGTGTAAATGCTGGCGAACCAATTTCAGCTGTAGCAGCAACGTTTTGTACAATAAATTGACCAGCTTCTAATGTACCTTGAACGTTATACATGCCCGTGATCAAAATCATAAATGCAGTAGCAGAGCAAACAAATAAAGTATCGATATAAATTGAGAATGCTTGTACTAAACCTTGTTGAGCAGGATGCTGTACCTCAGCTGCGGCAGCGGCATGTGGTCCTGTACCCTGTCCTGCTTCATTCGAATAAACACCACGTTTTACCCCCCAACCAATTGCAGCACCCAGACCTGCCATAGGAGAAAAGGCATCAGCAAAAATTAAGGAAATCACACCAGGTAACTTATCAATATTGATGAAGACAATAATTAAAGCCATCAAAATATAGCCTGCCGCCATAAATGGCACCACGAATTCAGCAAATTTTGCAATTCGTTTAATACCACCAAAGATAATGACCGCAAGTAATGCCACAATCACAACTAAAGCTAAAAGCTTATAAGTACCGACGTTTCCAAATACAATCGCACCTTCACCAGTAATTTGAGTGAATGCGTTACCAACCGCATTTGCTTGAATACCTGGTAAGAATAAACCACATGAAATAATTGCTGCGATTGCAAATAGAATCCCTAACCAACGTTGACCTAGACCACGGTCAAAATAAAACGCAGGACCACCACGATATTGACCTTGATATTCAACTTTATAGATTTGACCCAAGGTTGATTCAACATATGCGGTACTTGCTCCTAGAAAGGCAACGACCCACATCCAGAAGACTGCACCTGGTCCACCAAAACCAATTGCAGCAGCAACGCCTGCAATATTACCTACACCAACACGACCTGACAGTGAAACAGCGAGTGCTTGAAACGAAGAAATACCTTGTGCTGATGAGCCTCCTTTAATGAGGAGCCTTATCATATCTTTGATCTGACGAACTTGAACAAACCTTGTTAGGACGGAGAAAAATAAACCTGCACCTAAACATAAATAGATCAGAGCTTTGCTCCAAATAATACTATTTATCCAATCAACAATTTCTGCTGCACTCATAAACACCAACCTTTTGTATAATTTAAAAATATATCAATTGATACATTTTCATTTGTCTGAGCACCAGCAATATTTATGCCATTCAATATAATTCTTATGACAACAAATGAGCAAATGCTCAAAGACCTTCCGTGGAAAAAGTGAATTTAAAGAATTTTTCGACTCAAAAAACCTACTATATCTTACTTGTAAAAGTCTTATATCGTGTTATTTTTCTGAGCACTTCCCTTTAACCAGTCAATTACGAAAACACCGTTTACTCTTAATTCCTTATCAAGAAAATGAACGATATTGATCTTTTCCGTAATTACTCTACTTTTTAACTAATTTATCGCAAATTTTCAATTTTATATATGGCAAAAATTAAAACTGTTTATCGATGTGAACAATGTGGCGCCGATCATCCAAAATGGGCAGGACAATGCTCTGAATGTGGAGAATGGAATAGCCTCGTAGAAGTTCGCATAGAGCCAATCGTATCCCACAGAGCGCAATCAAAGATGGGAGGCGGTTATGCAGGTCAAGCAGCGAGTATCACAACTCTAAATAAAATTTCCGTTTCACATGAAACTCGTCTACCTACTGGGATTGGCGAATTTGATCGCGTACTCGGTGGCGGTTTAGTGACTGGATCAGTCGTTTTAATCGGTGGTGACCCTGGTATAGGAAAATCTACCATCTTATTGCAAACAGCTACTCACATGGCAGCAGCTAAAAGTTCCGCGCTTTATGTCACAGGTGAAGAATCATTATCACAAGTCGCTTTACGTGCGCAGCGATTAGATTTACCTACAGACCAGCTCAAAGTAATGGCTGAAACCTGTGTGGAAAGAATCTGTGAAGTATTGGCTCAAGAAAGACCAGCCGTTGCGATTTTAGACTCGATTCAGACCTTATATACAGAAACCTTACAATCTGCACCAGGTGGTGTCTCACAAATCCGTGAATCAGCCGCCCTGCTCACACGTTTTGCAAAAAATAGCGGAACAGCGTTATTTATCGTGGGACATGTAACTAAAGAAGGTGCTTTAGCTGGACCACGTGTGCTTGAACATATGGTGGATTGCGTACTGTATTTCGAAGGTCAGTCGGATTCTCGATATCGTATGATTCGTGCCGTGAAAAACCGTTTCGGAGCAATCAACGAGCTAGGTGTCTTTGGCATGACCGATAAAGGGCTACGAGAAGTCGCCAATCCCTCAGCTATTTTCCTCAGTCGTTATGATGAAGCCATTCCGGGTTCAATTGTGATGATTAGCCGTGAAGGCACTCGCCCATTACTCGTTGAAGTTCAAGCTCTTGTTGATGATGCACATGCTCAACCTCGGCGTGTTGCATTAGGACTTGAACAAAATCGTCTGAACATGCTGCTTGCAGTAATGCATCGACATGGTGGTGTTCAAACTGCGGGACAAGATGTTTATGTCAATGTCGTAGGTGGATTAAAGATCACGGAAACTGGTTCAGATCTAGCGGTATTACTCGCCTGCGCTTCAAGTTTGCGTGGTAAAGCATTACCACAACAACTGGCTGTTTTTGGTGAAGTTGGTTTATCAGGTGAAATACGCCCAGTTCCAAATGGTCAGGAGCGGTTAAAAGAAGCGGCAAAACATGGTTTTAAATATGTGATTTTGCCGAGAGCAAATGCACCACAAAAAAGTATTGATGGTGTTCAAATCGTTGCTGTAGCTCGTTTACATGAAGCATTGACTAAAGCAATGCAGCTTAGTGATGAGCTGACATAAAAAAACATACTTTTTTAGTTGAAATTATCAACGAATACCTTCATAAATACACTTACATCTTGGAATTAAATAGGAATTTTCGATGCAAGTACACCAGCGTGGCTTGATGGCAGCTTTATTGATGGCAACTTTGGTCGCAGCACCAGTTGCAGAAGCTAAACGTGCGGGCGGTGGCAAAAGTCATGGTATGACTCGTTCAACAACGACGACTCAATCTCAGCCAACTACAACTCAATCGTACCAACAACCTACAACTAAAACTACGACGACTCAAAAATCAGGTCCAGGCGTAGGTTCTATGGTTGCTGCTGGTGTAGCAGGTGCTGCTGTAGGTGCAGTTGCTGCAAATGCATTGGCAGATGACAACAATCCTACTTCTGCTGAGCAGCAAGCTGCACAAGAAGAGGAAAAAGGTGGTATTCCAGGTTGGTTATGGGTACTCCTAGCTGCTGCAGTTGCATTCTTTGTATTCCGTAAATTCGGTGCAAAAAAAAAATTAGCCACAGCTAATCCATATGCTCCAAATAATAACGGTCAAAACAACTTTGGCCGTCCTGTAAGCCCACAACCAACTATGCGTCAAACGGCTGGTGACAACACCAATATTTTTGGTCAATCAGTTGGTGGTGGCGTTGCGACTCAGGCACCGTTTGGTGGTGCATCAATGAGCAGTGGCAACCAATTACCTGATGGGACTGAACCTGCTGCTTTCCTTCGCATTGCACGCCAACGCTTCAATCACATTCAATCAGTAAATAGCGCAAACAATATCGAAGAAATTCGTCGTTACTTGACTCCTGAGCTTTATAACTCAATGTATAGCGACATCATGGCTAACCAAGACCAAGATGTGGCTGAGTTTAGCAATCTTAATGCGATGGTTGCTGAAAGCACAACTGAAAATGGACAATATGTGGTTAGCGTTCGTTTCACCGGTACGGTAAGTGAAGATTTAAATAGCTTGCCACAACCATTTACTGAAATTTGGCACTTTGTTAAACCTGTTGGCTCGCAACAAGATTGGGTTGTGGCAGGAATCCAACAAGCATAATTGCTAATATCATTTAAAAAAGGAGCTATTCAATAGCTCCTTTTTTTTATTGGTGCAATTTTATGAGAAATAAAAAAAGCCACTCTCGATTTCTGAGAATGGCGGAGTGTAAACGAAATTTAAGTAAAACGTTGTTTACAATAAGGATAACCAAACATATAAGCATCTTCATAATAATTAATATTTATCAGGAAACATATTCCACATTTGGGGAATAGCCTTCACTTTCTTAATTTTTTAGATGCACATGCTGCTGATTTCGATTTCATAGATGGATAGTTTAATGCAAAGCTAAAAATGACTAGTTACAACGTAAAAAAAAGAGCTGGAATCAATGTTTAAAACAATCTATTGGTTCAGGTGACTAAGCCTTTGCTTAGGAACAGATATACTAATAGTGCAATCAGCTCAAAAGATTAAAGCAATAAAAAAGCCTTGCCGAAGCAAAGCTTTTATTTCTGTTCTAAATCTTCTAACTATACTTAAGACACAAACTGTAGGAATACCCAGTACAAACCACCTGACAAACAGATCGTTGCAGGTAAGGTAAATACCCAAGCTGAAAGTATGGTACGAACTGTTGCAAAATTCAAACCTGATTTATTTGCCACCATCGTACCTGCAACCGCACTGTTTAAAACGTGTGTTGTTGATACAGGCATACCTAAACCATCAGCAGCAGCAATCGTACTCATCGCAACTAATTCCGCTGACATACCTTGACCATATGTCATGTGGTTTTTACCGATACGCTCACCCACTGTAATCACGATACGTTTCCAACCCACCATCGTACCTAGACCAAGAGCAAGCGCGACTGCGACCTTCACCCAGTTTGGAATGTATTGTAAGAACGAATCTAAGTTACTACGATATTCTTTTACCAATTTTTCTTGGTCTTTATTCATTTCAGGTAAAGCATCTGCTTTATCTAAACGTTTAAATGTCGTTGTACTTAAATACATGTCATTACGAATTTCACTCACAGCAGCTTCAGGAATATCCTTTAAGTTGCCATAAGTCGCTACACGATCACCCAAATGAGAGGTCATGCTTGCAAGAGCAGGAACAACTTCTGGGGTTTGCTCTTTGGTTTGAATAAATTTCGTCAAAACTTCGCGAGCTTTTTCATCAGATAATTCATTCTGATTGACATTCAATACTGTCGCTGTTTGAGCCGAAAGCTGTTCGAATGATTGTAGATGTTGAGCATCTAAGTTTTTATTCAATGAATAAGCCAAAGGAACTAAACCAATCAAAATCAACATGATTAAGCCCATGCCTTTTTGACCATCATTTGAACCGTGCGCAAAACTTACACCCGTACAGGTAAAGATTAAAATCGCACGAATAAGTGGTGGTGGTGGTTTGTTACCAACAGGAGGTTGGAACAATTCCAATTGGCGCTTAAAAATTGTTTTAACCAGTAAGAATACAATTGCTGCAAATGCAAAACCGATCAAAGGTGAAAATAACAATGCCTTTCCGACTTTGATGACTTGATCCATATCAATGCCGCTGGTTGCGCCAGTTGATGCATTTAACAAGTGATTCATGATCCCCACACCCAAGATCGAACCGATCAAAGTATGAGAACTTGATGCAGGAATACCTAAGAACCAAGTTCCTAAGTTCCACAGAATCGCTGCAATCAACAGTGCAAAAACCATAGCAAAGCCAGCACCACTGCCGACATTCATGATCATTTCAACTGGAAGTAATGCAATAATTCCGTAAGCAACTGCTCCACTTGCCACCATAACTCCAAGAAAGTTACAGAAGCCAGCCCACATCACTGCAACAGGTGCAGGTAAGGCATTGGTGTAAATTACGGTTGCTACAGCATTCGCTGTATCGTGAAAACCATTTACAAACTCAAAACCTAAGGCAATGAATAATGCCGTAGACAAAAGAATAACTGAATATAAACTCAAAGGTGGTACATGCGCTAAATCAGCACTCACCTGAAATCCAATATATATAAGTGTTGAAACAATGATCGTCAAAAACACCGGCATAAAGAATTTCGGTGTAGGTACATGTACATTCGTCGATTTTGCCGAAGAGTTGGCAAGCGGTGAATCCGAAACAGGAGGAATATTAGAATTCATGTAGACGGTTAGAGGATAAAAAAATCCCCTGTATTGTTTAATTAAATTATGACAATTATATGACAAAGAGATGTCATATAAAGCTGATATTTCATCATTTCAGCTCATTTTGTGATGTTTTTTGTTCTAATCTTTAATCTATTAAATTAAATATCCCTTTAAATACAATATGATATAAAAACAAAAAGTCTTAAAAACTGTTTGTCTGATTTTGCAACAAATGCTACAAAATATGACATCAATTTGTCATATTTCAGTTCATTCGCTGGTTTTTGGAGCATTATTCCTCATAATTATTACAAATTAATGAAGGTTTTGTGACACATCAAAATTGAACTGAAGAATCAGTGCTCTGTGTTGTTGAAAATACGCGCTTTCTGTTCGCTTCTGTTACAATGCCTCAGCTTTTTATATTTGCCATATACTGGGGTTCCTTATGTCCACGCTTGCCACCCTGAAATCTCTTCTCGCCCAACGCATCTTGATTATTGATGGTGCAATGGGAACCATGATTCAACGCCATAAATTAGAAGAAGAAGATTATCGTGGTGAACGTTTCGCAGATTGGGCTTCTGATCTCAAAGGTAATAATGACCTTTTAGTACTGACTCAACCGCAGATTATTCAGGGTATCCATGAAGCTTATTTGGATGCTGGTGCAGACATTATTGAAACCAACAGCTTCAATGGTACACGTGTTTCAATGTCAGATTATCACATGGAAGATCTTGTACCTGAGATCAACCGTGAAGCAGCACGTCTTGCGAGAGCGGCTTGTGACAAATACTCTACCCCAGATAAGCCACGATTCGTGGCAGGTGTACTCGGTCCTACATCACGTACATGTTCGATCTCACCGAACGTCAATGATCCAGCATTCCGTAATATTACTTTCGATGAACTAAAAGAAAATTATATCGAAGCAACACACGCCTTAATTGAAGGTGGTGCTGACATTCTATTAATCGAAACAGTTTTCGATACATTGAACTGTAAAGCGGCAATCTTTGCGGTCAAAGAAGTCTTTAAGCAAATCGGTTATGAACTTCCATTGATGATTTCAGGTACGATCACAGATGCCTCAGGTCGTACATTGACAGGTCAAACTGCTGAAGCATTCTGGAACTCAGTGCGTCATGGTGATTTGCTATCAATTGGTTTTAACTGTGCATTGGGTGCAGATGCAATGCGCCCTCACGTTAAAACGATTTCTGACGTTGCAGATACCTTTGTTTCAGCCCATCCTAATGCTGGTTTACCGAATGCATTTGGTGAGTATGATGAAACCCCAGAACAAACCGCAGCCTTTATTAAAGAATTTGCTGAGAGTGGTTTGATCAATATTACTGGTGGTTGCTGTGGTACCACACCAGACCATATCCGTGCGATCTACCAAGCTGTTAAAGATATTCCACCACGTAAAATTCCTGAGACTGTTCATGCTTGCCGTTTGAGTGGTTTAGAACCATTTAATATTTATGATGATTCTTTATTCGTAAACGTTGGTGAACGTACTAACGTTACAGGATCAAAAAAGTTCCTTCGTCTCATCCGTGAAGAAAATTTTGCAGAAGCTTTAGAAGTCGCTCAGCAACAAGTTGAAGCTGGTGCGCAGATCATTGATATCAACATGGATGAAGGGATGCTCGATTCGCAAGGTGCGATGGTGCATTTCCTGAACCTTGTCGCTTCAGAACCTGATATTTCGCGTGTGCCGATCATGATTGACTCATCGAAATGGGAAATCATTGAAGCAGGTCTAAAATGTGTTCAAGGTAAACCTGTTGTAAACTCGATTTCCTTAAAAGAAGGTTATGACGAGTTTGTCGAAAAAGCTCGCCTCTGCCGTCAGTACGGCGCAGCAGTTATTGTCATGGCTTTTGACGAAGTTGGTCAGGCAGATACCGCTGAACGTAAACGTGAAATTTGTAAACGCTCTTATGACATTTTAGTCAATGAGGTTGGCTATCCAGCTGAAGATATTATTTTCGATCCAAACGTGTTTGCAGTAGCAACAGGGATCGAAGAACACAATAACTATGCCGTAGACTTTATTGAAGCGACTGGTTGGATCAAACAAAACTTACCACATGCCATGATTTCTGGTGGTGTCTCTAACGTTTCGTTCTCATTCCGTGGTAATGAACCTGTACGCGAAGCGATTCACTCAGTATTCCTCTATCATGCCATCAAACAAGGCATGACTATGGGTATCGTAAACGCTGGTCAGATGGCGATTTATGACGATATTCCAAAAGAACTGAAAGATGCGGTTGAAGACGTTATCCTCAATCAAAATCAGGGAGAAAGTGGACAGGAAGCCACTGAAAAATTACTTGAAGTTGCAGAAAAATATCGTAGTCATGGTGGCGCAGCCAAAGAAGCTGAAAATCTTGAATGGCGTAATGAGTCTGTCGAAAAACGTCTTGAATACGCTTTAGTTAAAGGTATTACCACGTATATCGATCAAGATACTGAAGAAGCACGTTTAAAATCAAAACGTCCGCTTGATGTGATCGAAGGCCCATTAATGGACGGCATGAACGTTGTGGGTGACTTGTTTGGTTCAGGAAAAATGTTCCTTCCTCAAGTCGTTAAATCTGCACGCGTCATGAAACAAGCTGTAGCATGGCTCAACCCATACATTGAAGCTGAAAAGTCAGAAGGACAATCTAAAGGTAAAGTCCTGATGGCAACGGTAAAAGGTGACGTACACGATATTGGTAAAAATATTGTGGGTGTTGTCTTGGGTTGTAATGGTTATGACATCGTTGACCTTGGCGTGATGGTACCTGCAGAAAAAATTCTGCAAACAGCAATAGATGAGAAATGTGACATCATTGGTTTGTCAGGTTTGATCACCCCTTCTTTGGATGAAATGGTCTTTGTTGCCAAAGAAATGCAACGTAAAGGTTTTAATATTCCTTTATTGATCGGCGGTGCAACCACATCAAAAGCACATACCGCAGTTAAAATTGATCCTCAATATTCAAATGATGCAGTAATTTACGTCGCGGATGCTTCACGTGCAGTGGGTGTCGCAACCACCCTACTTTCTCCTGAAATGCGCGGTAACTTTATTGCAGAGCATCGTGCTGAATATGCCAAGATTCGTGAACGTTTAGCAAATAAACAACCGAAAGCTGCAAAATTGAGTTATGCAGAATCAGTCGAAAACGGTTTTAAAATTGATAATAACTATGTACCACCAAAACCAAATGCTTTGGGTACACAAGTTATTAAGAATTATCCGCTTGAAACCTTAGTTGAATATTTTGACTGGACACCATTCTTTATCTCTTGGAGTTTGGCGGGTAAATTCCCGAAAATTTTAGAAGATGAAGTGGTCGGTGAAGCAGCAACTGATCTTTATAATCAAGCGCAAGCGATGCTGAAAGACATCATTGAAAATAAACGTTTCGATGCCCGTGCTGTGTTTGGCTTATACCCTGCTCAGCGTACTGGTGCAGATACTGTCAGCGTATTTGATGAATCAGGTCAAAATCGCACTCATACGTTTGAGCACGTACGTCAGCAATCAGACAAAGTGACAGGTAAACCAAACTTGTCTTTGGCGGATTATATTAAGCCATCTGAACAACCTGAAGATTATCTCGGTGGTTTCACGGTGTCGATCTTTGGTGCTGAAGAATTGGCCAATGAATATAAAGCCAAAGGTGATGACTATTCAGCAATTTTGGTTCAGTCTTTAGCGGATCGTTTTGCAGAAGCTTTCGCTGAACATTTACATGAACGTATCCGTAAAGAGTTCTGGGGCTATAAAGCGGATGAAACGTTGAGTAATGAAGAACTGATCAAAGAGAAATATGTCGGTATTCGTCCTGCTCCAGGTTACCCTGCTTGCCCAGAGCATTCTGAAAAAGCGGTGTTATTCGATTGGTTAGGTTCAGAAGCGAAGATTGGTACGAAGTTGACTGAACACTTTGCGATGATGCCGCCATCTTCTGTAAGTGGTTTCTATTATTCGCATCCTCAAAGTGAATACTTTAATGTGGGCAAAATCTCTCAAGATCAACTTGAGGATTATGCAAAACGTAAAGGCTGGACACTCGATGAAGCAAAACGCTGGTTAGCACCGAATTTAGATGATTCGATTGGTTAAACTTTTGTAATAAAAAATCCCCCCGATTGAGGGGGATTTTTTGAATTGGATCTCGTTTGCCTTCTTTAAAAAGAGAGAGATATCATATGATTAATCGAATTAGGTGACTGCTCCTCCCTTTTCAAAGGGAGGTTGGGAGGGATTGAATTGATATTACAAAAACATATACTTAGAATATACACATCCTTGAAAATTAAAGTAAATGATGGCAATAATTAAAAATATTGATCTTGGTAGTCTAGAAAGTATTTGTAAAATTTTAGGTGATACATATCACGGGATTTCAGGAACTGAAATTTCCAAATATCTTGCTGAAACAAATATCAAAGACCCACAATTAAACTCTACAAAATGGAAGCGTTTGTATGATGCTCTTAGTATCAAGCAAAGTGAAGATCGCTGTTCTAACAATGTTCTAGCTTTTATCAAATATGTACTACGTCCATCCCGCAACATCCATAGAAAAGAATGGTTTAAAAATATAAGAACCGAACTAAATTATGTATTGTCATTTGAAGGCTTAGAACTAACTGAAAGTGGTGATATTAGAACAACAGCTAAAGTAAACACTTTTTCTGAGGCTGAGGAGCGAGCTCAAAATTTAAGAAAAACATTATTAGACCGAAAAATTCATTCTGACGTCCTTACTTTTTGTAAAGCTGAATTACTTGTCGATAATTATTTTCATGCTGTATTTGAAGCAACTAAAAGTATTGCAGAAAAAATTAGAATAAAAACAGACTTAACTACAGACGGTTCAGAATTAGTAGATCAAGCTTTTTCATATAGAGGTAAGATTCCTTATTTAGCACTAAATAATCTAACAAGTGAAAGTCATGAAAGTGAGCAGAAAGGATTCATGAATTTATTAAAAGGAGTTTTTGGAACTTTTAGAAACACTACAGCGCATGCTCCAAAAATAGCATGGGAAATCAATGAACAAGATGCTCTTGATATTTTATCAATGATTTCTCTTATTCATCGAAAACTAGATAAAGCAGTAGAAGCTAAAAAAATATACGAAGGAAGTTTTTAATCCTCCCCAACCCTCCTTTAAAAAGGAGGGAGTAGCACGAATCCGCGGTATTCATCCAATTCACACTAAAGCCCCCTTTTATCAAAGGGAGATTCTAATCTTTGCTCAGCAATACAATAAACCTGCTCTACTACTGCATCTATTTCGGTCAAAATCAGATGATTACTAAACCTTAATGTCACAAGTTCAAGCTCGTTTAAAGCACGGTCTCGACTTCTGTCTGCTTCCAACCCATCTTGGGTATAGTGTTGTCCACCATCACATTCAATAACTAAATTCACTGCTGGACAATAAAAATCCACAATATAATTTAATAAAGGTTTCTGTCGATAGAACTGTAACCCTAAAATCTGTTTACGGCGCAATCTTGACCATAGCAATTGTTCTGCATCAGTCATGTTGCTTCGTAAATCTCGTGATGGAAGTTTTAAGTTCTTATTGTAAGGCTTCATTATTAATTTAACTTCTAAGCACTCAAACGCTCTACAAACAACACACCATCTAAATGATCAACTTCATGTTGAACAATACGTGCAGGAAAACCATCAAATGTTGTTTCAATCACCTCACCTTGTAAAGTGTGATAACGGACTTTGATACTCTGTGCTCGTTGCACTTGCCCACGCTCATCAGGAACACTTAAACATCCCTCTTCCCCCAAACAAGTCGCTTGAGAAAACTCCAAAATCTCAGGATTAACCATCACCACAGCATCCATTTCAGGGGCATCGGGATAACGAGGATTGGGACGAGATGCCACGATAATTACACGCTTGGATATATAAACCTGTGGAGCAGCAATTCCAACACCATTACGCTCCAACATCGTTGCATGCATCGCAGAAGCCAGTTGCAACAACCATTCACTATTAAACTCTGCATCTGAGACTAAAGCTGCTTTAATTTTTAAAATCTCTTCACCACGTTGTGCTACTGGCAAAATTACACTCATCACAGAACCTTATAATTTTTAAATCGAACTTAGATTGATACTATTGGATTATGAATTTGGCTTCTATCATTTTCATTTAAGAATCTTGTCATAATATTTTCTTATTAAAAAAACATATGGAATTGGCATGAATGCACTACCACTTTATTTGAGTGTTCTTTTTAGTTCGATTGGCTTAGGCTATTTTATATATGGTAAGAGACAGAAAATGACTGTGCCTCTGATCTGTGGCTTATTGCTTATGCTATTTACTTATTTTATTGAGAGTACAACTATGATCAGTATGATTGGGCTAATACTTTCCATAGTTCCTTATTTTCTGCGCTTCTAGACAATAAAAAAACTCCCCTTCATCAAACCTTTCTTCGTTAGATCAGTCGATTCAGGAGAGTTTTATTTTCAGCTTAAATTAAAGTTGTTTCTTTAATTCATCTTCTACGATTTCAATTTCAAGTTGGCTAAATTTACGAATTTCGCCTTCAGCGTGCTTTTCAAGCATACCGCCAATCAAAGGTACTTTTACTTTCACATTCCAAGTCAATGAAATATCTACTTTTTCACTATTACCTGTAACTTTACGTTCAGCTTTAGCCTCTAAAGGAAGGTTTGCGCCAAGTTCTACAGTCGAAGTTAGATTTTTAAGATTAGTAATATCTGAACGTTTTAAGCGGAATGCATTTTTTAATAATTTTTTAGCAACATCTGGAATGCTGACGTCAAGATTGTATTCACGACGCAAAGTATAAATGTCGCCATTTACATTTGACTCAAGAATTTCGAGGTTATCCCCAGGGATACGTTTACACACTGCTTCATGCAATGAGGTTTGAGCAACTAATCGTCTAAAATCTTCAATTGAAACACCGTGAATTGTTTCATTAACCGTAAATTGATGCGCCATTTTAAAATTTCCGTTTCGTTTTATTTGGGATTTCATCTCTGCTCGGAAGTATAACATTGAGATAAAAATCGCAAAGGCTGTTTACTCTAAAATAGATGACTGTTCGGATTAGTTATTTTTATTGTAGTCATGTCGCATGCCAAGTTTTACCGTGACTTTTTCAGTTCGACTGATATATAGATAGTGTCGCCCATACTCTATGATGGCGTAAAATTGCTCTGCCCCATCATCTAAGCCTGTCGCTGACCACGTCGTACCTTGCGGAAACTCATCCAACCATTCTGCTTTATAAAAATCCGAAACAGAATCAAATCCCAAATATTGATCAGGATCAGCCATGATTTTCGCAGCAACCTGATCAAACTTCTGCTGTTTAAATGCTTCTAAATTGAGTAACACTGAGATTCCTTTAGGTTAAAGTTTGATTAATAAAAAGAAGCAGACAGTCATGTGAGTTTGAAAGTAAATTACAAAAATACCGATATTTTGTTATATCTCTATTTTGCTGTGGAATTTACTGTATTGCAGCAATATTTTCAGTTTTATCATACATTTTTGATCATGGTCTAATTTGCTAGACGACGTTCAATATGCTATCAACATAATATAACTTTATCTTTTTACAACGATAAACAATAAGGAGCAAATATGTCTTATCAAAATATTTTAGTTGCAGTTGATGACTCTCCAATTTCTTATGCAGCCATTGAGCATGCACTGTCTTTAGCTAAATTATCTGGGGCAAAGGTCACGGTATTGAGTGTTGTTGCGGTTGATCCTTATGTGGGCGTAGATTTTTATCAAGTTGCACCCGCAATTACAGAGCATTTTATGCAAGCAGAGGCGCATGCTAAAACACAGTTGCAAGATATCGCTCAGTCATTTACGCGTGATGGAATTCAAGTAACCACCAAAATACATCATGGTCCAGCAAGCGAAGGGATTATCTTTGTCGCAGAGGAAGTCGGCGCTGACTTAATTATTATGGGTTCTCATGGTCGTACTGGCGTTAAACGTTTATTACTCGGTAGCGTAGCACGTGCTGTATTGACCGAATCACATATCCCTGTGTTGATCGTCAAACAGTAATAAACAAAGCTTCGAAAAAAAACCTTGTGATTTTGCACAAGGTTTTTTCATTTTTTAAATTTATTAGGGTCTGTTGACATTTACTGTTCATAATTAAACCTATAAAGGTAGCCATAAAAATATACAGGCTAAGGCAACAGCACTTTGATAATTTCTTTTGAGCTTGTCATATCGAGTAGCTATCCCTCTAAATTGTTTTAATCTACAAAACATATTTTCAACTAAATGCCTGATTTTATATAAATACCAGTCCATATGATCATTGTTCGA
The DNA here is from genome assembly GCF_027854795.1 of Acinetobacter sp. AOR34_HL. Taxonomy (NCBI): domain Bacteria; kingdom Pseudomonadati; phylum Pseudomonadota; class Gammaproteobacteria; order Moraxellales; family Moraxellaceae; genus Acinetobacter; species Acinetobacter sp. AOR34_HL. Next base: position 136,736 of record NZ_JAKTID010000043.1, read on the forward strand.
TTGGCTATTTATTTTCTTTGGTATATTCGCTTTTGTTCCTGTTTTTCTGATCTGCTCACGCAGTGGTTCTGAATCATAGCCTTTATCTGCGCATACCACTTCTGTCTCTTTTAAATCTAATGTTGCTATTAAATCAGGTGCAACTTTGATGTCATGTGTAGTGCCATCGGTAATCATGAAATCAATAGGATTGCCATGTGAATCAACAATCAAATGTATTTTTGAGGAGTTTCCTCCTACACTTTTAGAAATGGATTGATTCGCTATACCGGCAGAATGTTGATGAGCACGTACGTGAGAGCCATCAATAAAAATCCACTCCATATCGGGGCATGATGCTAATAATTTGAATAATCTAAGCAACTTACCGCTGCTTGACCAACGATTAAAACGTTTGAAAATAGAGTTTGATTGACCGAAATAGGAAGGAATATCTCGCCACGGACAGCCTGTTCTAATTCTATAGAGAATAGCTTCAATAAAATTACGTAAATTTGAGTTGTGATGAATAGATAAATTACGCAAAATAGTTTTCAACTTTTGCCAGTGTTGATCTGTCAGCATGGTACGAGGCATAGCGAATAGTAAAATT